>NC_015735.1:0-300000 GCF_000219175.1 Candidatus Moranella endobia PCIT
ATGAAGAATATACGTAATTTTTCCATTATTGCCCATATCAACCACGGTAAATCGACGCTAGCAGATCGTTTAATACAGACTTGCGGCGGTGTTAGCGAACATCAAATTGCGGCACAGATGCTGGATTCTATGGAGCTTGAGCGTGAACGCGGGATTACTATTAAAGCACAAAGCGTGACGCTGTATTATAAGGCGTCTGACGGTAATATTTATCAGCTTAATTTCATCGATACCCCAGGGCATGTGGACTTTTCCTATGAAGTATCCCGTTCACTGGCGGCGTGCGAAGGGGCGCTGCTAGTAGTTGATGCTGGACAAGGGGTAGAGGCCCAGACGTTAGCAAACTGCTATAAAGCCATGGAAATGGATTTAGAAGTAGTGACAGTGCTGAATAAAATAGATCTGCCTACTGTTGAACCAGATCGTGTTGCGCAAGAAATTGAAGATATCATCGGACTTGATGCTACCAACGCGGTACGTTGTTCGGCGAAAACCGGTGTTGGAGTATATGAGTTGCTAGAACGACTGATAAAAGATATACCCCCCCCGTCGGGGGATCCTGCTGCACCGCTGCAGGCACTGATTATCGACTCCTGGTTTGATAATTATTTGGGTGTGGTATCGCTGGTGTGTATCAAACATGGCACCCTTTGCAAAGGCGATAAAATTAAGGTAATGAGTACTGGTCAACTATACAACGCTGATCGGCTGGGTATTTTCGTGCCGAAACGGATCGAAAGAAATTTTCTTAATTGTGGTGAAGTAGGTTGGCTGGTCTGTACCATGAAAGATATTAACGGTGCACCTGTAGGAGACACTATGACGCTTGCGCGTCAGCCGGCTAAAGAAGCACTACCAGGCTTTAAAAAAGTCAAACCACAGGTGTATGCAGGTATGTTTCCCGTTAGATCTGACTCTTATGAGGAGTTTCGCGATGCTCTCGGCAAACTAAGCTTGAATGATGCTTCGCTATTCTATGAGCCAGAACACTCTACCGTTTTGGGTTTTGGTTTCCGCTGCGGCTTTCTAGGACTGCTGCATATGGAAATCATACAGGAACGGCTAGAACGTGAATATAATCTTGAGCTGATCACTACAGCTCCTACGGTAATTTATGAGGTATTAACCACCGACGATCACACAATATACGTAGATAGCCCCTCAAAGCTACCACCACTGAATAAGATTGCAGAACTACGCGAGCCAGTTGCTGCATGCCATATTTTGCTGCCGCAGGTGTATTTGGGTAAGGTCATAAAACTATGTATTGAAAAGCGCGGGGTGCAGACCACGATAATTTATCACGGCAAGCAGGTAGCACTGACCTATGAGATCCCCATGTCAGAAATAGTGCTGGATTTTTTTGATCGGTTGCAATCAGCCTCTAGTGGCTATGCTTCACTGGATTATAACTTCAAAAGTTTTAAGCATTCTGACATGGTACGAGTAGATGTGTTGATTAACGGCGAGCGGGTAGATGCTCTAGCATTGATTGCCAATCGTGAGCAAGCACCACAGCGCGGTCGAGATTTAGTTGATAAACTTCAGGAACTAATTCCGCGTCAACAGTTTGAAATCGCTATTCAGGCGGCTATTGGTAATAATATTATCGCCCGTTCTACCATTAAGCAGTTGCGTAAGAACGTGCTGGCAAAGTGCTATGGCGGTGATGTTAGTCGCAAGAAAAAGCTACTGCAAAAGCAGAAAAAGGGCAAAAAGCGCATGAAACAAGTAGGGAACGTTGCACTTCCACAGGAAGCATTCTTAGCAATTTTACACATGGGTAAAAAAAGTAAATAAAATTTAGGAGATTGCATGGCAAATATCTTTGCCCTAATGCTGTCAATAGCGACCCTGATTACAGGAATAATATGGTTTATAATGATAATAAAGCATAAACGCCGCCAATTGGCGCAGTATGCTTATCAAAAAAGCACTGACAACATTACTATTACTGCTGCCGTTAAAGATGGCTGGCTAACAACCTACGCTTCCCTTTTCCCGGTACTGTTATTAGTATTTGTGGTTAGATCATTTATTTTCGAACCTTTTCAAATTCCCTCCGGATCCATGATGCCGACGCTTCTTGTTGGTGATTGTATTCTAGTGCAGAAGTTTGCTTATGGCATTAAAGACCCAATAGGTCAGAAAACTATCATTCGAACCAGCCATCCGAAACACGGTGACGTTGTAGTTTTCAAATACCCGCCTGATCCTAGGTGGAATTATATTAAACGGGTTATAGGGCTACCGGGAGATAGAATTATTTATGATTTTGTCAAAAAAAGCATTACAGTGCAGCCTAGTTGTGCAAGCAGACAAAACTGCACAATGACATTACCAATTACCTATAGTGCATTTACCCCAAGTAATTTAGTACAAATCTTTCACTCAATAGGTAACGGTGAAACAAGTAGTAGTTTCCTGCAGGTAACGCTTGATCGCAAAGTGAATATTGGTATTCGACTGGAGCAACGTAACGAATCATTTGGTGGCAAAATGCATCAATTACTAACAGTACCTGGGAAAAAAGATCAAATTAGCATTTATTGTCAGCAGCCTGGCAGTTCCCTGGCAGAGTGGGTCGTGCCAAAGGGAGAATATTTTATGATGGGCGATAACCGTGATAATAGTTACGATAGCCGATATTGGGGATTCGTACCGGAAAAAAATATTGTTGGCAAAGCAACAGCGATTTGGATCAGCTTTGATAAACATGAAGGCAAGAAGTGGCCCACCGGATTGCGCTTAAGCCGTATTGGAAGCAGTATTAGTTAATGCTTTGCGCATATTTGTTATCTCTGTAATATCCTTAATGTGGTGTAAATTAAAGTTTTTACGCATGATTTATCTTGTTGGTAACGCATGAATAATGTCTATTTAATAAATAGGTTTCAGCAGAAACTGGGCTATAATTTTAATAATTACGATCTTTTGCTACAGGCGTTAACGCACCGCAGCGCCAGCAGCAAACATAATGAACGACTGGAATTTTTAGGCGATTCTATATTGAGTTATGTCATTGCTAAGTCGCTTTATGAGATGTTCCCGCTTGTTGATGAAGGTGACATGAGTCGTATACGTGCTACGTTAGTACGCGGCAATACACTTGCAGAAATGGCACGGGAGTTAGAACTCAGTAGATGTTTGATTCTAGGCCATGGAGAGCTAAAAAGCGGAGGTATTAACCGTGAATCCATTTTAGCCGATGCATTAGAAGCGTTAATTGGTAGCATATTTTTGGACAGCAATATTCAAACGGTCGACCATCTAATCCTGAAATGGTACCGCACACGTTTAGCTAAAATTAATCCCCGCGAGCAGCAAAAAGATCCAAAAACCAAGTTACAGGAATATCTTCAAAGACGCCATTTGCCACTGCCAAACTATTTATTGGTCCAAGTATGTGGAGAGTCACACGATCAGGAATTTACTATACAGTGCCAAGTAAGCGAGCTGATGCAACCAGCAGTAGGCAGTGGTTCTAACCGGAGAAAAGCCGAGCAAGATGCAGCAGCACAAGCACTTAAACTATTGGAATTGGAGCTTACATGATCGAAAAGATAACTACTTATTGTGGTTTTGTAGCGATTGTAGGCCGGCCGAATGTAGGTAAATCAACGTTAATTAATCAATTGTTAGGGCAGAAAGTATCTATTACCTCTTGTAAACCGCAAACTACCCGTCACCCCATTAGAGGAATACAAACTAAGTGGCCTTACCAGGCTATTTATATAGATACTCCAGGACTAATGCAGATTAAAGAAAATCGTTTGATAAATAGAGTAATGAATCGTGTTGCCATCAATTCCCTCCACGATGTTGCAGTGATACTGTTTGTTGTTGAAGGTACTAACTGGACAAGAGATGATAAAATAGTTGTAAATAGACTACGTAATGTTAACAGCCGAGTTATACTGGTTATCAATAAAATTGATAAAATATATTGCAAGAAAAAATTATTACCCCATATCAAGTTTCTTAATCATCAGATGACCTTCCATGAAATTATACCTATTTGCGCAGAAAACGGTATGAATGTCAATTATCTAGCTAATAGCGTACATGAAGTACTACCAGCAAATGAGCATAATTTTCTAGAAGATCATATTACTGATCGCTCACAACGCTTCATAGCATCTGAAATTATTCGCGAAAAAATAATGCGTTTTTTGGGCGATGAACTACCATATTCTGTAGCAATAGAAATACAAAGTTTCAACAAACATAATCGTGGTTATTATGATATTCATGCTTTTATTGTGGTAGAGCGTGATAGCCAGAAGAAAATAGTTATTGGTCATAAAGGAAATAAAATTAAAATGATCGGTATCAAGGCGAGGAAAGAAATGGAAACAATGTTCGAGGTAATAGTTCATCTGCAGTTATGGGTAAAAGTAAAAGCTGGCTGGGCCGATGATGCATATGCTCTACACAAACTAGGCTATATTAATTAATCCTTTATGCATGAGTTAAATATTGGTCATGCCATTATTAGTCGTGCTGTGCTTAGCGGCTTAGAAGAAGCAGTAAAAGATATGAAACGCCTTATACATGAAGCATGCTGCTGATGGCGATTGTTGGTATTGGTACCGATATCGTCGAGCTGGAGCGAATGGAGGCGGTAGTTTCCCGCACAGGTGCTAAAATAGCACGTCGGATACTCAGTCAAAATGAATTACTGCAATATCAACAGCATAATAAGCCGGTACGATTTCTTGCTAAACGTTTTGCTGTAAAAGAAGCAGTGTCGAAGGCCTTTGGCACCGGTATTCGTAACGGGCTTACTTTTTCACAGGTTGAGGTCTGCAACGATGCCATGGGAAAACCTTCATTGCAATTGATTGCTCAAGCTGCTGAATTAGCTAGCAGGTTAAAAATTACCAGAATGCATGTAACATTAGCTGATGAGCGGTATTACGTCTACGCCATGGTAATTTTTGAACAATAGAGAACTATAATAACTATAGATCTATAATTTAGATTCAAAGCATGGCGGTGCGGACGGGATTTGAACCCGCGACCCCCGACGTGACAGGCCGGTATTCTAACCAACTGAACTACCGCACCACTAAACTAAATTATCTATCTTAGTTGCCTGGCAGTTCCCTACTCTCGCATGGGGAAACCCCACACTACCATCGGCACTACGGCGTTTCACTTCTGAGTTCGGCATGGGGTCAGGTGGTACCACCGCGCTAATGCCGCCAGGCAAATTCTTTTGCTTTTGCTACAATCAGCATCATGAATAATCCAGAACATACTTCTCCAAGTTGTCAATTGCGCTCTCAAACAGCTTAGGTGTTGTAAGGTTAAGTCTCACGGGTCATTAGTATTGGTTAGCTCAACGCTTCACAGCGCTTACACACCCAACCTATTAACGTCATCGTCTTTAACGTCCCTTTAGGAGGCTAAAAGCCTCAGGGAAGACTCATCTCGAGGCAAGTTTCCCGCTTAGATGCTTTCAGCGGTTATCTCTTCCGTACATAGCTACCGGGCAGTGCCATTGGCATGACAACCCGAATACCAGTGGTACGTCTACTCCGGTCCTCTCGTACTAGGAGCAGCCCCTCTCAATCTTCCAGCGCCCACGGCAGATAGGGACCGAACTGTCTCACGACGTTCTAAACCCAGCTCACGTACCACTTTAAATGGCGAACAGCCATACCCTTGGGACCTACTGCAGCCCCAGGATGTGATGAGCCGACATCGAGGTGCCAAACACCGCCGTCGATATGAACTCTTGGGCGGTATTAGCCTGTTATCCCCGGAGTACCTTTTATCCGTTGAGCGATGGCCCTTCCATGCGGAACCACCGGATCACTAAGACCTGCTTTCGCACCTGCTCGAGCCGTCACTCTCGCAGTCAAGCTAGCTTATGTCTTTGCACTAACCTCACGATTTCCGACCGTGATTAGCTAACCTTTGTGCTCCTCCGTTACATTTTGGGAGGAGACCGCCCCAGTCAAACTACCCACCAGACACTGTCCTTAACCCGGATCACGGGTCTGAGTTAGAACATTAAACATTAAAGGGTGGTATTTCAAGGTTGGCTTCATGTGAACTGGCGCCCACATTTCACAGCCTCCCACCTATCCTATACATTAAGGATCAATGTTCAGTGTCAAGCTATAGTAAAGGTTCACGGGGTCTTTCCGTCTTGCCGCGGGTACACCGCATCTTCACGGCGATTTCAATTTCACTGAGTCTCGGGTGGAGACAGTCTGGCCATCATTACGCCATTCGTGCAGGTCGGAACTTACCCGACAAGGAATTTCGCTACCTTAGGACCGTTATAGTTACGGCCGCCGTTTACCGGGGCTTCAATCAAGAGCTTTTCCTGACTACGGATAACCCTATCAATTAACCTTCCGGCACCGGGCAGGCGTCACACCGTATACGTCCACTTGCGTGTTTGCACAGTGCTGTGTTTTTAATAAACAGTTGCAGCCAGCTGGTATCTGCGACTGGCTTCAGCTCAGAGCGCAAGGCTCGCCACCTACATGCCAGCGTGCCTTCTTCCGAAGTTACGGCACCATTTTGCCTAGTTCCTTCACCCGAGTTCTCTCAAGCGCCTGGGTATTCTCTACCTAACCACCTGTGTCGGTTTTGGGTACGATTTAACGGGACCGATAGCTTAGAGGATTTTCCCGGAAGCGTAGCATTAATTCCTTCACCACCGCAGTGGTTCGTCATAACGCCTCAGTGTTACGAAAGAGTGGATTTTCCTGCTCCTTCCACCTGCACGCTTAAACCAGGACAACCGTCACCTGGCGAACCTAGCTTTCTTCGTCTCCCCTTCGCAATCACGCCAAGTACAGGAATATTAACCTGTTTCCCATCGGCTACGCTTTTCGGCCTTGCCTTAGGGGTCGACTAACCCTGCTCCGATTAACGTTGAACAGGAACCCTTGGTCTTCCGGCGAGCGGGCTTTTCACCCGCTTTATCGTTACTTATGTCAGCATTCGCACTTCTGATACCTCCAGCAACCATCACAGGTTACCTTCGCAGGCTTACAGAACGCTCCCCTACCCAACGAACTATCCTTCGTTCGCTGCCGCAGCTTCGGTGCATGGTTTAGCCCCGTTACATCTTCCGCGCAGGCTAACTCGACCAGTGAGCTATTACGCTTTCTTTAAATGATGGCTGCTTCTAAGCCAACATCCTGGCTGTCTGAGCCTTCCCACATCGTTTCCCACTTAACCATGACTTTGGGACCTTAGCTGGCGGTCTGGGTTGTTTCCCTCTTCACGACGGACGTTAGCACCCGCCGTGTGTCTCCCATGATAACATTCTACGGTATTCGCAGTTTGCATCGGGTTGGTAATCCAGGATGGATCCCTAGCCGAAACAGTGCTCTACCCCCGTAGATGACTTCATGAGGCGCTACCTAAATAGCTTTCGGGGAGAACCAGCTATCTCCCGGTTTGATTGGCCTTTCACCCCTAGCCACAAGTCATCCGCTAATTTTTCAACATTAGTCGGTTCGGTCCTCCAGTTAGTGTTACCTAACCTTCAACCTGCCCATGGCTAGATCACCGGGTTTCGGGTCTATATCCTGCAACTAAACGCCCAGTTAAGACTCGGTTTCCCTACGGCTCCCCTATACAGTTAACCTTGCTACAGAATATAAGTCGCTGACCCATTATACAAAAGGTACGCAGTCACACCATAATAAAAGATGCTTCCACTGCTTGTACGTACACGGATTCAGGTTCTATTTCACTCCCCTTGCCGGGGTTCTTTTCATCTTTCCCTTACGGTACTGGTTCACTATCGGTCAGTCAGTAGTATTTAGCCTTGGAGGATGGTCCCCCCATCTTCAGACAGGATATCACGTGTCCCGCCCTACTCATCGAGCTCACAACCAATGCATCTTCGGATACGGGGCTATCACCCTATGTTACCGGACTTTCCAGACCGTTCTCCTGATGCACCAGCTGATGATGGCTCTGGGCTATTCCCCTTTCGCTCGCCACTACTAGGAGAATCTCGGTTGATTTCTTTTCCTCAGGATACTGAGATGTTTCACTTCCCCTGGTTCGCTTCGTTAAGCTATGGATTCACCTAACGATGATGCAACTCATTGCATCGGGTTTCCCCATTCGGACATTGCCGGCTTTAAAAGCTTCATATCAGCTCACCGGCACTTTTCGCAGATTAGCACGTCCTTCATCGCCTCTGACTGCCTAGGCATCCACCGTGTACGCTTAATTACTTAACCTCACAACCCTGAGCTGTTTGTCTTTTTTTCAGGTTTGAGAACTTGGTTCTTGGTTATTGGATCGACTTGGATCGACATTGATAAATAAATATGCGCATAGCATACGCATACTAAGTTTTTACCTCATGTCTAGTTTATTCCAGATTGTTAAAGAACAAAATACTTACAAAATATTACATTTTTATGCTAATGCTAAGCTAAACTAGTAGCTGTTGATAACAGCCCATTTATTAGTGCCTTAAGTAGCGTCCCCTAGAGTTGTGGAGCTAAGCGGGATCGAACCGCTGACTTCCTGCTTGCAAAACAGGTGCTCTACCAACTGAGCTATAGCCCCAAAGCCTAAATAATAATTACCTAACTAGCTATATTAGGCCTGAGTGGAATTGAACCACCTACCTTACCCTTATCAGGGGTACGCTCTAACCAACTGAGCTACAGGCCTAGTAATTTGTTACTAGTAATAATTATCAGACAATCTGTGTAGACACATCACACAACATATCTTTTTGGTAAGGAGGTGATCCAACCGCAGGTTCCCCTACGGTTACCTTGTTACGACTTCACCCCAGTCATGAATCACAAAGTGGTAAGCGCCCTCCTAAAAGGTTAGGCTACCTACTTCTTTTGCAACCCACTTCCATGGTGTGACGGGCGGTGTGTACAAGGCCCGGGAACGTATTCACCGTGGCATTCTGATCCACGATTACTAGCGATTCCTACTTCATGGAGTCGAGTTGCAGACTCCAATCCGGACTACGACGCACTTTATGAGGTCCGCTAACTCTCGCGAGCTTGCTTCTCTTTGTATGCGCCATTGTAGCACGTGTGTAGCCCTACTCGTAAGGGCCATGATGACTTGACGTCATCCCCACCTTCCTCCGGTTTATCACCGGCAGTCTCCTTTGAGTTCCCGACCGAATCGCTGGCAAAAAAGGATAAGGGTTGCGCTCGTTGCGGGACTTAACCCAACATTTCACAACACGAGCTGACGACAGCCATGCAGCACCTGTCTCAGAGTTCCCGAAGGTACCAAAACATCTCTGCTAAGTTCTCTGGATGTCAAGAGTAGGTAAGGTTCTTCGCGTTGCATCGAATTAAACCACATGCTCCACCGCTTGTGCGGGCCCCCGTCAATTCATTTGAGTTTTAACCTTGCGGCCGTACTCCCCAGGCGGTCGATTTAACGCGTTAACTACGAAAGCCACAGTTCAAGACCACAGCTTTCAAATCGACATAGTTTACGGCGTGGACTACCAGGGTATCTAATCCTGTTTGCTCCCCACGCTTTCGTACCTGAGCGTCAGTATTCGTCCAGGGGGCCGCCTTCGCCACTGGTATTCCTCCAGATATCTACACATTTCACCGCTACACCTGGAATTCTACCCCCCTCTACGAGACTCTAGCCTATCAGTTTCAAATGCAGTTCCTAGGTTAAGCCCAGGGATTTCACATCTGACTTAATAAACCGCCTACGTACTCTTTACGCCCAGTAATTCCGATTAACGCTTGCACCCTCCGTATTACCGCGGCTGCTGGCACGGAGTTAGCCGGTGCTTCTTCTGTAGGTAACGTCAATCAATAACCGTATTAAGGATATTGCCTTCCTCCCTACTGAAAGTGCTTTACAACCCGAAGGCCTTCTTCACACACGCGGCATGGCTGCATCAGGGTTTCCCCCATTGTGCAATATTCCCCACTGCTGCCTCCCGTAGGAGTCTGGACCGTGTCTCAGTTCCAGTGTGGCTGGTCATCCTCTCAGACCAGCTAGGGATCGTCGCCTAGGTAAGCTATTACCTCACCTACTAGCTAATCCCATCTGGGTTCATCTGAAGGTGTGAGGCCAAAAGGTCCCCCACTTTGGTCTTACGACATTATGCGGTATTAGCTACCGTTTCCAGCAGTTATCCCCCTCCATCAGGCAGATCCCCAGACTTTACTCACCCGTTCGCTGCTCGCCGGCAAAAAAGTAAACTTTTTTCCGTTGCCGCTCAACTTGCATGTGTTAGGCCTGCCGCCAGCGTTCAATCTGAGCCATGATCAAACTCTTCAATTAAAAATTGTCTACTTAAATAACGAAAACTAAAATAGAAATTTTCGCTTTAACAGAACTACCTTGTATTAATATAGTTCTGTGAGTGCCTACACAGATTGTCTGACAAATTTTTTAAAGAGCATAATACTATTGAATAGTAAAATAGCTTTTTGTAAAAAGCAATATATATTTAGTATTTAACGTACAAAATTATTATCTGTTTAATTTAAAATCTACTCTATTAAAATTTATTAAAAATAATAATAGTTTTAGCAAATTCAAAAAATATATAAAAGTATTATTACTATTTTAAGCAATTAAGCAATAATTTTAAATTAATTTAACTAAACTGAATTACAAAATGCAGTAAAATAACAATATAAAATCTATAAATTAAATAGATGGAAGCACAGTCATTATTGCACCAAAATTACTTACTACGGCTGCTTCCTTCCAGATCTGACCGGATTTATAAGATATTATTTGTTGCTCTTGTAATGAGCTATGCCTCCAAATTTATTTAAATTGAAAATAAGTATTGTTAATGATTGCAAAAAAAATACAAAAAATAAATGATATTATAATCTAACTAATTATTTTACTAAATTAAAAATAATAGCACTGAATGATATTCAAAAAAATGAAAATATGCAATAAAATTTGAAAATAAAATATAGATGGTATCTAAAATAAAGAAAATTTTACTTACCAATGCAAAAAGTAGAAAAAATTTTTTTAATTAAATTATCAGAACTAAATTCACCAGTAATTTCACTAAGTGCCTGTTGCGCTAGACGTAAATCTTCCGCTAATAGTTCAATTTCATTTGCATAATAGTTAGTTAATTTTAACTTACATTGACCTAAATATTTAGCAGCAGTTTCTAGTGCATCCAAATGACGTCGTCGAGCTAAAAAAATTCCCTCTGTACTACTAGTAAAGCCTATTATTTTATGTAAATAGGTAAGCAAAAAATCTACACCTAAATTTATCTTAGCAGATATGGTAATTATCGGATAACCTTTAATTTCGCTAATACAAATTTTTTCGCCAGTAATATCTGCTTTATTTCGTATTATTGTAATTGGAATATTAGTTGGCAAACAATCAATTATTGACCAATATATATATTGGTCAATAATTGGTGTAGGTGTAGTAGTACTATCAATTATTAATAACACATGATCAGCTTTTTCTATTTCAAACCTGGCACGCTCAATACCGATTTTTTCTACTTCGTCAAAAGAATGACCTAAACCTGCAGTATCAGTAATATGAAGTGGCATGCCATCTAAAAAATAAATATGTTCACGCAATACATCACGTGTGGTACCAGCAATTGGAGTAACAATAGCTACATCATTACCAACAAGAGCATTTAGTAAGCT
Source organism: Candidatus Moranella endobia PCIT (assembly GCF_000219175.1). Taxonomy (GTDB): domain Bacteria; phylum Pseudomonadota; class Gammaproteobacteria; order Enterobacterales; family Enterobacteriaceae; genus Moranella; species Moranella endobia. The sequence goes on from NC_015735.1 coordinate 11,646, forward strand.
TGATTTACCGGCATTAGGCTTACCAGCAATCACTACTTTCATGCCTTCGCGTAATAAACAACCATAATTAGCGTTATTTTGTATACTATCAATTCTAGTAATTAGGTTATTTATCCTAGATTCAATTTTAATTTTCGAAAAAAGATCAATTTTTTCCTCAGAAAAATCAATAGTTGATTCGATATCAACGCGTAGATTAGTTAATAATTCTACTAATTCATTAATTCGTTCGGAAAAAATCCCTTGCAAAGAATTGATTGCAGCACGAGCAGCCTGAATAGAACTAGCGTCTATTAAATCAGCTATAGCTTCTGCTTGAATAAGATCCAATTTATTATTAAGAAAAGCTCGCTCTAAAAACTCTCCTGGGCGGGCAATGCGCAAACCTGATAGTGATATTATCTGTTGTAACAATAAATCTAAGATAACTGGACCACCATGACCTTGTAGTTCTAATATATCTTCTCCTGTAAAGGAATCAGGAGAAGAGAAAAATAAAGCAATACCTTGATCTAAAATCAAGCCATCTTTGTTGCGAAAAGGTAGATATTCTGCTTGTCGTTTTTTCGGTATTTTACCTAATATTACGTATGCAACTTTAGTAACAAGTGGACCAGAGATACGAATAATGCCTATGCCGCCGTGACCGCGAGGAGTAGCAATAGCAGCAATAGTATCATTATTTTTCAATTAAAAGCTCCATTTACTTAACAAAGAATGTGGTGTGATTCAAAGCTAATTAATATATTCATTAAGATTATAATAACATAATGCTAGTTTGTTTATGTATAAAGCTATTATTTTACTTTTTTACCATAGTTTTATAGAAACCACACTTTTTAAGTCCACGATAGATTAACTGCTGTTGAATTATTGTTACTAAGTTATTAACGATATAATATAATATCAAACCAGATGGAAGCCATAAAAAAAATACAGTAAAAATTAAAGGCATAAATGTCATAATTTTTTGCTGCCTAGATGATTTAGTGACGTTGTTAGTATGTGATATATTCTGAATTAATAAGATAGTAATACCCATAATTATGGGTAATACGTAATAAGGATCTTGAGAAGAAAGATCATGTATCCACAGCATAAAAGATGCATGGCGTAATTCAATAGAGTTAGAAAGAACATGATATAGTGCGAGAAATATTGGCATTTGAATTAACATCGGCAGTAAACTACTAAGTGGATTAATATTTTCCTTATTGTATAAAGCGATTATTTCCTGGTTCTGACGCTGCTTATCATTTAAAAAACGTTCACGTATTGCTGATATTTTTGGTTGCAAAATACGTATTTTAGCTATTGAAGTATACTGTGACTTTGTTATCGGATACATAATAATACGGATAATAAAGGTAATGATAATAATAGAAAATCCCCAGTTACTAATATAATGATGAATATATTTCATAAAATATAACATTGATTGGGAAATAAATCGCAGTAAGCCATAATCCACTACTAGATCAAGATTTTTAGCAATATTTACCATTCTATTCTTTATCTCAGGACCAAGCCATAAAGAAGCCTGCAACTCACTTTGATTACCTGCCGCAATAGTAACAGGAGAGGACTTAAAACCAACCACAACATGTCTATTATCATAATTTGAAGCATAAAAATTTTTAGTACCTGAAGTAAATGGCACCCAGACAACAGAAAAATATTTTTGTAACATTGCAATCCAACCAATATTAGTATTCAAGAATAGATTACATTTATTAAGTTCTTTAAAATTATATTTTTTATATTTTTTGTAGGTAGTAGAATAAGCAATGCGACGGAACATATGCGACGATGATAAATTATTGCTAAGAAATGTATCTGGTAAATTCATCGATTGTTTTAGTTGACCAAATAACATAAAATTAAGTGGTTTAGTGCTAGTATTATTGATGTAATAATTAACAGTTAAAGCAAAATCACTACGTTTTAAAATAAAGGTTTTAGTATATATTATATTATTAGCAGTATATGTTAATGGTACTAATAATTCATGCTGGTTATTTTCTAGAACATAAATATCTTGTTTAGAAGTATACAGTGGACGATTACCATTTACGAGGTTATCCAGTCCATTTTCACCGATTAGGCCACTTTGTGCATGATAAACAAATTCTTTAGAAGAATCTAATAAATGGACAGGTTTTGGTGAATCTAATTCATTAGAATAGGGTAATAGCAAAGCTTGCTCGATATCACCACCATAAGTATTTATTTGTAAAGATAACACATCAGTTTTAACAGTAATAATCTTACCTAAACTATCTGTTAATATAGTAGCCAACTGTTGCCTATTTTGAGGATTAGACAACTGGTAAACAGAAAAATCCATATTAACATACTGACATATAATACATAATATGCACATTATAGTAATTAAAAGTAAATTACGTTGTAAAGTCATTATGAATGTTTTCTATAGTTAAATAGTTTTAACAAAATGAGATATTCACTACATTTGCTTAAATTAAATGGTGACATTTTCATAATCTTTTAACTGTTAAAATTACCTTTAACGAACTCAATAAACGCTCAATACCGTACTTTAAACAAATAGAAAAAAACCAATAAGTAGTACCAAAGTAGTACCAATTGACGACGCATGGATAAACTGATATCAAACTAATCAAAAAAACTAAACAAGAAGGCTAATTATAGTACCAGAATTTTTCTAACATCTTATTTAGTGCATAGTTATCCAGATCGACAACATTTTTTTTAATTATAACAATAAAATCCATAGAAAGCATAATGTGTTTATTTAAACGAAAACTTTCACGTATTAAGCGTTTAATTCTATTTCGTTCATGAGCTTGTTTAACAATTTTTTTTGCAACCGTCAAACCAAGACGAGGACGACCTAGCGTATTCATACGACTTAAAATATTGAAATACTTTGTGCCACTACGTTTAGATTGCTGAAAGACAAAAGCAAAATTATCAGCATTTAATAATCTTGATTCTCGGGAGAATGTAAATTGAACCACAGAATTTGTAATATTCACTTTAGGTTATTTTAGTAGATACAGTTAGACGTATGCGACCTTTTACACGACGACGAGCCAAAACTTGACGACCATTATTAGTTGACATACGAGCACGAAAACCGTGGGTACGGTTACGTTTTAATATAGAAGGTTGAAAAGTACGTTTCATATAAATTTTACCTGATTTTACTTGTTTATAAAACTAAACTATAATTTTAATTATATTGTATAGTTTCTAATTAATTAGATATATTCAGCATAATTTTAAACATTAAATAGTATGTAATTAATTACATTAATGAAAGTAATACTTCTTGTGTATAGAAGTTATATTATTAGATATCGATAGGATCAACGTCTAACGACCATTTTACCTTACGTGCATAAGATAAAGTGTTTACCAATGGTAAATTGACATCGATTAAATGTTGTAGTTGCGTACGTGAATGGTGTGATAATAGTAGCTGCCAGTGAAAACGTCCACCATATTTAGGTAATAATGCTGGATTTGGTCCCATAAGATACAAAGATCGATCACAAAGTGAACGATTATCAAATAATTGACGTAATTGATTAAGAAATATACTTGCCTTAAGGTTATCATGATCATCTGCGCGAAAAAGTACATAACTAGTAAAAGGAGGAAGATTTGCCTGACGACGTTCCTCTAAAGTTTTCTTAGCGAAAGCCATATAGCCTTGATGAAGTAAAGTTTGCAATAATGGATGTTTAGGATAATAGGTTTGTAATAAAACCTCTCCTTGCTTGCCAGCTCGGCCCGCACGCCCAGAAACCTGAGTATAAAGTTGAGCAAAATATTCAGCAGCACGAAAATTTCCAGAGAACAATGCATTATCAGCGTTCAGCAATGACACTAACGTAACATCTGGGAAATGATGTCCTTTTGCCAACATCTGAGTACCAATTAAAATACGTACGCCACCTTTATATATCTTAGATAAATAATTCTCAAGTGAACCTTTACGTACGGTAGTATCACGATCAATACGTGTTACTGGTACGTCTGGAAACATAGACGTTAATACTGTTTCTAACTGTTCAGTACCTAATCCAACTGCAATTAAATGGGTCGAACCGCACTGTAAGCATTGATAAGGTAGTGGGCGATAAAGATTACAATGACGGCAGCGTAATTGGCGCTGATGTTGATGCAATGTGTAAGAATGATCACAAAGTTGGCATTCAGAGATCCAACCACACTCATGACAAAGCAGTACTGGCGCGAAGCCACGTCGGTTAAGAAAAAGCATAACCTGATTACCTGCCTGTAGATGCTCACGCATTTTATCCAGCAATGGCATTGAGATACCATGGGTTATCGGTAGTCCTTTCATATCTAGTAAGTACTGAATAGCTGGACGAGCACTGCTAGCTTGCATGCTTAAAGTTAGCTGTCGATATTTTTTTTGCTGTACATTATAAATTGTTTCTAGAGAGGGTGTAGCAGTACCTAGCACTATTGGTATATTTTCTTCTCTTGCACGCACAACAGCCAAATCGCGTGCATGATAACGCCAGCCTTCGTGCTGCTTATAAGATCTATCGTGCTCCTCATCTATTATTATAATACCAAGCTTTGCAAACTGGGTAAACAACGCGGAACGAGTACCGATGACGACAGCGCATTCACCACGGCGAGCTTTTAACCAAACTGCAAATCGTTCACTATTATTCAACCTAGAATGCAAAACTTCTACTGGTACATTAAAACGATCGCGAAAACGTAAAATAGTTTGTGGCGTTAAACTAATTTCTGGCACCAACACTAATGCCTGTTGTCCTTTAGCTAAAATAGTTTCTAACACTGTCAAATAAACTTCTGTTTTACCAGAGCCGGTAACACCGGCTAAAAGCCAAACGATAAATCGATAGTATTCACTACTAATAGCAAAAACAGCAGTATTCTGTTCGGTATTTAGCTGTGGTCGTTTACTATTAACACTGAACCCTAATTGCCAATTGCAAGCAACTATTGACTGTTGATGTGGATCAGATAATCCTTTATTTTGTGTCGTGAGCATTACCCGATGTTCAAGTAACAGCTCACTAACCAGATTTGGGAAACTTTTAAAATTGTCTGGTAAATGATTACTATATCCCTTTTTAGTTGTAACCAATTGTAATAGTGGTGCTGTTTCATATGGTTTACTCTGACGAAGTAAAATCGGTAAAGCTTGGAATAACACTTCTCCAGCAGGATAATGGTAATAAATAATAGCCCAATTTAAAATACGCCAGAGGCTATCTGAGAATAACGATCTACTATCTAGTACCTTGATAATAGACTTTAACTTGTTTGTGGCTACGTTACTATACTCACGTATTGCCGTAATAATACCAATGATCTGACGTTTACCAAAAGGAACTATTACTCTACTTCCAACCTCTGGTGTAACGTTCGTAGATAAAAGGTAATCAAAAGTTTGAGCTATAGGTAATAGTAAGGCAACGTTGATAACAATCATGTATTCATCCTAGTAGAAAATACTCATTGTATATACACTGTGTTATCTTTTATATATGAATTAGATATTATAAATCATTAACGTTTTCTCCATGCTCTGTCTTTGATATCATCGATATCATTGCAGCAGTAAAATGCTAAATATTCGGTATTGAGTTTAAATAAAATTTTTATCAATCCATCCATATTAATATGAGGTTTTACATGCAAAAAAATATTCACCCAAAATACAGAGACATTACTGCAACTTGTTCTTGCGGTAATGTTATAAAAACCAAATCTACCTTAAGCTATGATTTAAACCTAGACGTATGTAGTGTTTGTCATCCATTTTATACTGGTAAACAACGTTTTATTGATACCGGCGGTCGTGTTGAACGTTTTAACAAACGTTTTCACATCCCAGAAAGCAAAAAATAATTTATCTGCTAGTTAAAATAAAAACTTCAGCCACTGATAATCAGTGTTTAGTTAAATTATTTTTTTTTGCAAAATACTATTTTATATATAGGATGAAATATTTTTAGGTAGGCTAGGTAGGCAACACAAAATCAAACTACCATAACTATGAACTATGCTAGAATGAATTAGTAATAATCCATTATGATAAAAAAGTGCTAATAAAGTTTGGTGGAATAACTCTAATAATATTGAGATATAACCTAAGCCTAATTTCTTTATTAATTAATTACTTAGCTTGAAGACTAACAGAACTGATAGTATTTAAGGTAGCTTAAATACTAATTTAAGCGATTATACTAAAGTATTTAAAGGCAATAATTGCTTGGTATTATAAATAATAATTTGACTAGTAATTAATTTTACGGAAATGTATATACATTGCAAACATTATAGTATTCTTATGTATAAGCTATAATTATTTTTTTGCTACAGCTTATCAGCCTTGTTTTTCCCTCCATCAAGAAAACTATCAATATAGTTATCGAAAATACATTAACAACTAATAATAGTTATCTAACCTAATATTGCTCTAATAAATATTATGCAATTTATCGTTGAACGTGAACATTTGATTAAGTCTATACAACAGGTAAGTGGAATGTTGGTAGTTCGTCCAACCTTACCAATTTTAAGTCATGTACTATTACAGGTAACAGAAAATAGCTTATTAATCACTGGTACAGATTTATCAATTGAAATTATTGCGCGAGTTGTAATTAGTAATACTAATGATTTTGGCAAGATAACAGTACCAGCACGTAAGTTTTTTGATATTTGCCGTTGCATGCCAGAAAAAGCAGAAATAGCATTTAATATAGAGAATGAAAGAATGATCATTCGTTCTGGGCGAATACGCTATTCACTTGTCACGTTACCTGCATCTAATTTTCCTAATTTAGATTATTGTCAAAGTTATGAGGAGTTTACGTTATCACAATCGATTTTCAAAAGAGCAATTGAATCTACTCAATTCTCAATGGCCAATCAAGATATACGTCACTACCTTAATGGTATGCTGTTTGAGACAGAAGGGAGGGAATTACGTATAGTGGCTACTGATGGACACCGTCTAGCAAAATATACTATTTTGCTCAATGAAACACTACCATACCAATCTATCATTGTACCGCGTAAAGGGGTGATAGAGTTAGTACGCATGTTAAATGAACGGATACAATTATTGAAAATAAAAATTGGTGATAACAATCTCCGTGCGATAATAAGTAATTATATTTTTACATCTAAACTAGTTAATGGTCGTTTCCCTGATTATAACCGCGTTTTACATCATAATAATTCTGATAAAATACTTGAGGTAGAATGTGATTTACTTAGACAGGCATTTACTAGGGCATCAATACTTTCTCATGAAAAGTTTCGCAGCGTACAGCTTAATCTAAGCCACAACCAGTTAAAGATAACTGCCCATAATATGGAACAGGAAGAAACTGAAGAAATACTCGATGTCGATTATCAAGACCGTACTATAGTAATCAGTTTTAATGCTAGTTACATACTGGATGTGCTTAATGTTCTAAAATGCAAGGTAGTAAGGTTGCTACTGACAGATGAAACATCGAGTGTGCAGATTGAAGATAGCGCTAACACAGCTGCAAAATATGTAGTTATGCCAATACGGATGTAGTAAATGCTAATATACAGATAGAAATAAAATTTGTATTATAATATTAGTAGAAAAACAATCTACAACACTTACATGCTATTTGTATTTAATATGCAATTTTAGTTTCAATTGTTAAAAGTTGAGGTATTTTATTCTAATACTACTCTATATTAGATAAGTATTTAAGCCGTTTTAGGAGCTATCTGGGTCAATTGAGGAAGAATCAAAAGAATTAAATCTGTAATGTTACCAATTAGAAACTAATCTATCGTAGTTAGCACATAACTATAAAGTTTATACTAAGTGAGAAAACTTGATGTCAAATTCTTATACTTCCTCAAATATCAAAATTCTTAAAGGACTGGACGCAGTACGTAAGCGCCCTGGTATGTATATCGGCGATACAGATGATGGCACTGGTCTGCATCATATGGTATTCGAAGTTGTGGATAATGCAATTGATGAAGTCCTTGCTGGTTATTGTAAAAAAATAGTTGTAATCATCCACGATGATAATTCAGTTTCTATCCAAGATGATGGACGCGGTATACCGACCGACATTCACGAAGAGGAAAATATATCCGCGGCTGAAGTAATCATGACTATGTTGCACGCTGGCGGTAAGTTCGATGAAAATTCATATAAAGTTTCTGGTGGACTACATGGTGTAGGTATTTCGGTGGTGAATGCCTTATCAGAAAAATTAGAACTAATAATAAAACGCGAAGGCAAAGTACATCATCAAATATATTATTACGGTGTACCACAATCACCACTAAAAGTAGTTGGTGAAACTAATAAAACCGGTACTATCATACGCTTTTGGCCTAGCACTACCTTCACCAATAATACCGAATTTCAATATAATATTCTGGCAAAACGTCTTCTTGAACTATCTTTTCTTAATTCAGGGGTTTCTATACGCTTAAAAGATAAACGTAATGATCAAGAAGATCACTTTCATTATGAAGGAGGCATTAAAGCTTTTATAAAATATCTGAATAAAAACAAAAATCCTCTTCACCCAAATGTTTTCTATTTTTCAGTTGAAAAAGATAGTATCGGTGTTGAAATCGCGTTGCAATGGAATGATAGTTCCCAAGAAAATATTTATTGTTTTACCAATAATATTCCTCAGCGTGATGGTGGTACACATATGGCAGGTTTTCGCGCTGCCATGACTCGTACAATGAATTTATATATGGATAAAGAAGGCTATTGCAAAAAAGCTAAAGTTATTACTACCGGCGATGACGCACGTGAAGGTCTTACTGCTGTTGTTTCAGTCAAGGCACAGGATCCAAAATTTTCTTCCCAAACTAAGGACAAACTTATTTCCTCAGAAGTTAAATCTACAGTAGAATCACTGCTTAATGAAAAATTAGCTGAATACCTGCAGGAAAATCCTAACGACGCTAAAATAGTTGTAGATAAAATTATTGCTGCTGCAATCGCCCGTGAAGCTGCACGTAAAGCAAGAGAGATAACCCGTCGTAAAGGAGCTATGGATTTAGCTGGTTTACCCGGTAAAATGGCTGACTGCCAAGAACGTGATCCAGCACTTTCTGAATTATATCTAGTTGAAGGTGACTCCGCAGGAGGTTCGGCAAAACAGGGTCGGAACCGTAAAAATCAGGCAATATTACCCCTGAAAGGCAAAATTATTAATGTTGAAAAAGCTCGTTTTGACAAAGTACTTTCTTCCCATGAAGTAGCTACGTTGATAACGGCCCTAGGTTGTGGTATTGGTAGTGATGAATATAATCCGGATAAATTGAGATATCATAATATTATTATCATGACTGATGCTGATGTTGATGGCTCACATATTCGTACCTTGTTGCTAACATTCTTTTATCGCCAAATGCCTGAAATTATCGAGCGAGGTTATTTATTTATCGCCCAGCCACCACTTTATAAAGTTAAAAAAGGCAAGCAGGAACAATATATTAAAGATGACGAGGCAATGACGCAATATCAGTTAGCATTAGCATTGGATGGTGCAAAGTTACATACCAAAGAAAATTATCAGTTACTAGCCGAATATCAGTTAAAAAATCTAGTAGTTGAGCACTATGCAATAAAAAAACTTATAAGCCGAATAGAAAAACGCTTCCCACGTGAACTACTTAACCATCTAATTTATAATACTGCGTTAACTGCAACTCAACTCAATAAGCAGGATAAGATAATCAGTTGGATCTCCTCATTGGTGCAAAAGCTCAATAATAATGAGAAGCACGGTAGCAGCTGCTATAGTTTCAAAATAAAAAACAATAACGTAGATAATTTATTCGAACCGATACTACTTGTGCATAAGCATGGTGTTAATTCAAATTATCTGCTGGATTACGATTTCATCCACAGTAGTGATTATCTTAAATTAACAACGTTTGGTAAAAAATTGAACAATCTTATCAAAGCTGATGCCTATATCGAGCGTGGTGAATACCGTCAAAAAGTTAATAACTTTGAACAATCGTTGGAATGGCTCATAAAAGAATCGCAGCGTGGTCTAGTAGTACAACGCTATAAAGGTTTAGGTGAGATGAATCCTGAACAACTTTGGCAAACCACTATGAATCCAAAAAATAGACGTATGTTACGAGTAACAGTTAAAGACGCTATCGCTGCAGATCATATATTTACAACGCTAATGGGGGATGCGGTAGAGCCACGTCGTTCTTTTATTGAAGAAAACGCGCTTAATGCAGCTAATATCGATATTTGATTAATAAAACTGATACAATTATATTTAGATTAATTAATATTGTATTCATAATACTCTGCCGATATAGCTCAAATGGTAGAGCAACGCATTCGTAATGCGAAGGTTATAGGTTCAACTCCTATTATCGGCATATTTAACTTAATAGCGTATTTAAATAAGTGAAATGTTCATTACTCCGCAAATGACTATGCCCTTTTAAAGAAAATATATATATTATGGATATATATGTTTGTTAAGAAGGATTGTTAATATCCTACATATTTTTACAACATCACCTGTATTATTAGATAATTTATAAACGGAATCTTTAAGCAAATTGCTTACGCGCGCATTGCTGTTAGTAACAATGCTTTTCTTTTACCACTAATTTTATGGCAAACAACTTAAAATTTTTATAATTAACGTTTAGTACTCAGATTTAAGCATGTATTGAAAATACAATTATAAATAATATTAAATAATAGCAGTTATATAACGCATCCAATAAATAAATTACTAGTAGCCCCAATATCTATCTTCCTAATACTATTAATAACCTTAATAACTATTAAGTAATTGAAATTTTACCGCAAAAGTATAATTTAAAACTAATATTGCTAATAAATCTTATTTAAGTTCTTTTAACTAAAATTTTAATTTTGCTGAAGATATCTAAATCATTTATTTATTTTATAGTTTTGCAAAAAAATAGCTAGTTAAATAAAAAACTTGAACTGACACTGTGCAATACAGCAATATTATTACTTCATACTATCTTGTAATGTTCCTTGTAATATTACATCAGGTAATGGATCATATGAAAATTTGCGAAATATTACTGACTAGTCATAGAGAATTTAATTTTCGTAAGTACTAGAAATTTTATTAACAACAGGAAGAAAAACTATGTCAGTATTACATAATAAAATATGTAATCAGGAATTACGGGCTAGGATGCTAGCTGAAACTGAACCCCGGATCACGGTTTCTTTTTACAAATATTTTACCATTAATGACCCACATAATTTCCGTGATGATCTTTACCAAAAATTTATAAAGTTACAGGTTTTCGGACGAATATATATCGCCGCAGAAGGTATTAATGCGCAAATCAGTGTGCCACAAAATTATTTTAGTACATTGCGCAATATTATATATACCGCACATCAACAGTTGGATAAACTACGTTTAAACGTGGCCTTAGAAGATAACAGTAAATCATTCTGGGTTCTGCGCATGAAAATAAGATCACGTATCATTAATGATGGTATTGAAGATTCATCATTTAATCCAACGCAAGTTGGAATTTATCTAAAAGCGGAAGAAGTTAACACTATGACGCATAATCCAGATGCGCTATTTGTTGATATACGCAATCATTATGAATATGACATAGGTCATTTTGAGCATGCTATTAGAATGCCGGCTAATACGTTTCGTGAACAGCTATCACTAATAGTTGATATTCTACGACAAGAGAAAAATAGAAAAATTATTCTTTATTGTACGGGTGGTATACGCTGCGAAAAAGCCAGCGCCTGGCTGTTGCATAAAGGCTTTAAAAAAGTGTATCAAGTAGAAGGAGGAATTATTGAATATACTCGAAGAGCAAGGGAAAAAGGTCTGCCCTTGAAATTTATTGGTAAAAATTTTGTATTTGATGAACGTTTGGGCGAGCGTATTACAACAGATATTATTGCTAATTGCCAACAATGCCATACTTCTTGCGACAACTATACTAATTGCGGCAATCATAATTGCCATGTATTATTTATACAATGTCCAGTTTGCGCTAGTAAATTTGATGGTTGCTGTAGTCTTACATGCAAAAAAGAACTTGTTATTGCTAATACTGTTAGCAGTACTAAAACTACTTCTGATCGGAAGCAGATCATGAGTAAAAGTAATTGCTACTTATAAAGTAATTCTTGAACAGATAACCATACTATTGCTTACCTTGAATTTGTCAATTTAGACGCATTTGAATTCTATTTTATAGAATAGAATGTACATATAAACTATACTTATTACTATTGATTATATTAACTAATCTACACTAAGAAATTACACAACTCTTATAATATAAGGTAAAATTATTACTTAGCAACACATAAATTTATCATGTACTGCAATATTGGTATTAATTTTGGAAGAATTTTCCTTTTTTTTTTAAAAAAAAACTTGCCATTCTTTGCAGATTATGTGATAACAAAATTTGGTAAAATGAGGTACAGTTCTGCATATGAGTGGTATTTTTAAATCAACTAGTTTTACGTTTAGGCGATTTTGTTGCATACGACTTTTCTTCTACTTCTATGCCAATACTAATCTGAGTACCTCACATAGTATAGTAATGAATAATGAATAAATTATGACTCTATTTATTGCTAAAAAATTGCTTTAATTAGATTTGCAAACTCCAAAGGAAATAAGTAAATGGCAAAGATCAAAGGTCAAGTTAAGTGGTTCAACGAATCGAAAGGTTTTGGTTTTATCACGCCTACTGATGGAAGTAAGGATGTTTTCGTTCACTTTTCTGCTATTCAGGGTAACGGCTTCAAAACTCTAACGGAAGGTCAGAATGTTGAATTTGAGATTCAGGATGGTCAGAAAGGACCTTCAGCAGCAAATGTAACTGCCTTATAAGAAAAGTTACAGTAATTTAATAAATATTTTTACTTACAGATAGCATCTAAGTCTCCCTGCAGGTTTCTAGCCAGCAGGGAAGATTTTATAAAAAATACGTTTTTTACTTTGTTAAAATCTAATGACAATACGTACCTAATCAAATGTTCCCATAGCATTATTTCAGTAAAATTAAAATAACTATACCAAAGCAAGCGTATTACTTTTAATTCCAATATTATAGCTGTCTTAATAAAGTTGCATTAGTAGCAAACTTTATTTTCAACTACAGTCAAACCAAGCATTTAATTTCTTACGCAGCTTATCAATACCTTGTTTTGTAAGTGATGAAAACATTTCAACTTGTATATTATTAACAAAAACCAACGCTGTTTCACGTACTTTAGTTAATTGTAACTTACATGCGCAAGTTGATAGTTTATCTGCTTTAGTAAGCAGTACTAAGACTGGTAGATTGAATTCCACTGCTAATTGAACTATTTGTTGATCGAGATATTTCATCGGGTAGCGAATATCCATGATCACTACTAGTCCTTTGAGACTGGTGCGTTTTTGCAAATATTCGAGCATGGTATTTTGCAACTGAATTTTTATTTTTTCGGGCAATACTGCATAGCCATAACCGGGAAGATCCACTAATCTTATACCTGGCTCTACTTCAAATATGTTAATTAGCTTAGTATTCCCAGGTATTTTGCTAATTCTGACAAGCTTTTTCTGATTAATAAGGGTATTTAGCGCGCTGGATTTACCGACATTAGAAAGCCCAGCAAAAGCAATTTCAATCCCACTATCAATTGGCAAAGAACGAATATTTGGTGCACTAGTTAAGAAATAGGTTCCATGATAGTTATATTGAGGCAATATTCTTCTCTCTATTTAAATTAGTATTAGCTATTCATAAATAATATTTTTCTTAATAGTTTTAAACTTGTTCACATACTTACAATCATTTACTGCCAAAAAAACAGCAAAATGTTATGTGGGTTTGCCGTAAATATTAATTATTATAAAATATTTTATTTAAACTTAAAGCGAATCACTTTAACTTAAATTCATATTTAAATTAATTTACCTAATCTAAATTAGGTAAATACCCTTCTAAAGGTAATAGTGCATAACATAATACTCTACCTCTAAACCAAGGTTAGTATTATCACTAAACACCATCGCATAAAAATTAAATTCAGTAAAAGTTACCCTATTTACACCATTGAACAAGCAAGCCTTATATAGTGATATCAGCGAACAATCAATAACAACGCAGCTATAGCAATTGAGCAGGCTGCTAAATTTAGCGCTAAAACAAATAAAAAGATCAAGAAAAGAAAATTATTATTTATAACATAAAATCAAGAATAAAATACAAACCGTTAAAAGAACGTCATTGCTAACAGTTAGTTAGGCATAGAAGAATAAATATTCATTTTAAATCATATTTAGTATCAATTTTATTCTGTAATTTGAATACACATGGATTTTAAATATTAAACAATTTCAATAACTTATATTTATATAACTAATAATCAAACTTAATAAGATATATTTATTATGATCTATAATACAAATATAACAATAATAAAGTTAGAAACAAAAAATACTATTAATTCTGTTACTTGGAATGGTTTATAGGTTTACTCATTAACAAATAATTTACTGATCAATCGTGATTAATAATGCTCGCATCCATAACTTACTTAGTAAGTATACAAAATTTTAAATTAGGGGTGGTTACATTAAAAATACTAATTTGTATTATTAATACTAGTTAAAATTTTCACAGTCAGCAAACACGATTATTAACCAAAACATATCAAGATACAACATATCTTGAATTAGCTAAATGCATAAGTAGTAAAGTAATAAGAAAATTACTCGCTAGTAGGAGATAGCTGAGCTGGCGCTAATTAACTCATTTAACATTAGATACATGTAAACTATATATGTATATGCTAAGCTCTGATTGTTTTTGAAAAGGTAAAAATAATAATAACCATAAGTCTTTTGACAACCATTACCCAATACATAGGGATTTTAAATCTGTGAGGAGTTAAACTTTTATCCAAAGGAATTATTAATAGAAGAACCGTATTTTATGCCTGAAAAAAGACAGTCTAATAAATCATATATTACTCGCGATCTTCAGCTTGAAGGTTTAAAGAGATTGCCACATTCGCTGGAAGCAGAACAGTCTGTTCTAGGTGGTTTGATGCTGGATAACGAACGCTGGGATAATATCGCTGAAATCATTACTAGTAATGATTTCTTAAACCGACCGCATCGTCTTATTTTTACCGAGATGCAACGTTTATTAGAACTGGGCAATCCCATTGATCTAATCACACTTTCAGAATCTCTGGAACAAAAAGGAGAACTAGAAACGGTTGGTGGATTTGGCTATCTAGCAGAAATATCCAAAAATATTCCTAGTACCGCGAATATTTCAGCTTATGCCGATATTATACGCGAACGGGCCGTGTTAAGAGAAATGATCACTGTTGCTAATGAGATCGCCGATGCAAGTTACAATCCAAAGGGACGTAGCAGCGATGATCTACTGGATATGGCAGAATCTAGAATATTCAAAATAGCTGATAACCGTGCCCGTAAAGATGAAGGCCCACAAAGCATAGAACGCATTCTTGAAGAAACAGTTGCCCGCATAGAGCAACTTTACCAGAAGCCGCATGACGGAGTTATTGGTATTTCAAGTGGCTATCTAGATCTGGATAAAAAGACGGCAGGGTTACAAAAGTCTGATTTAATCATTATCGCAGCACGACCTTCTATGGGTAAGACGACATTTGCCATGAACTTATGCGAACATGCTGCCATGACAGCAAATAAACCGGTTCTAATCTTTAGCCTAGAGATGCCCAGTGAACAGATAATGATGCGTATGCTGGCATCATTGTCGCGTGTCGATCAAAATCGCATTCGGACCGGCCAGCTTGCTGATGATGACTGGGCGCGCATTTCTAATGCGATGGGGATCTTACTGGAAAAAAGAAACATATACATTGATGACTCATCAACATTAACCACAACAGAAGTACGAGCTCGTGCTCGCCGGTTATTCCGTGAACACAATGGTCTCAGCCTGATTATGATCGATTACCTTCAACTGATGCGAGTACCATCAATATACGATAACCGTAACCTAGAAATAGCAGCAATTTCAAGATCCCTTAAGGCACTAGCAAAAGAATTAAATATACCAGTTATAGCGATATCACAGTTAAACCGAAGCCTGGAACAACGTGCCGACAAGCGTCCAATCAACTCTGACTTACGAGAGTCTGGCTCAATTGAGCAGGATGCTGACCTTATTATGTTTATCTACCGCGATGAAATATATCATGACAATAGCGACATGAAGGGTATTGCTGAAATTATTATTGGCAAACAGCGGAACGGCCCTATAGGCACTGTACGACTAACATTTAACGAACATTGGTCACGATTCGATAATTGTTATACTGGTACGAAATATGATTAGGAATATATTCACTAGGATTACACCACAGAAATGGCTCCGATAATTTGCACTTTGCAATTATTCATTTTCATGAAAGTTATAAATCTTAATAAATTGAAGAGATTTATTATCTACAAATATAACGGGTAGTTAAGGTTTTAAAAAGGAATATCATCATCAAAGTCTATCGTTGGTTCATTTCTATGCACTGATGATGAGTTCGGTATTTGACGTCCCGCAGATACTTTTCCTCCGCTGTCGCTGTATTGCGCATTATTTTCACTCTCTGGTAATTGCTGAGATTGTTCCCAACTACCATGCTGCTGTAAATGTACATTACTAGTGTTACCACTGGCTGCGCTGCTGTGGCGACTACCGAGCATTTGCATTGTACCACTACCGATGTTAACTACTATTTCGGTAGTATATCGATCATGACCGCTTTGGTCTTGCCATTTGCGAGTTTGTAAATACCCTTCAATATAAACTTGGGAGCCCTTACGTAAATATTCAACCGCCACCTCAGCCAGCTTGCCAAACAATACCACACGGTGCCATTCCGTTTTTTCTTTGGTTTCTCCGGTTTGCTTGTCACGCCAACTATCAGAGGTTGCTAGAGTGATATTAGCTACCGCACCACCATTAGGCATATAGCGGACTTCCGGATTCTGGCCCAGATTTCCGACTAGAATCACTTTGTTAACGCCTCTGCTAACCATGGGGTCTCCTAATAAGATAAATAATTATATTTAACTGCTAAAGTTTACCATGACTTTTTTTAAAATATGGTTAAAACCTATGATTGTATCATAATAAATTGTTTTTTTAAAAATACAGTCTTGTTAATAACATCAGTAAAAAAAACTGGAAAGCTATATCAAACGATTATATATTATATTTTATATCTTTGATCCTATCAATTGCCTTGAATTTTCTTGAAGTAGCCAGCGCTAATTGTGATAATTTTTATATTAAAAGACATTAATTTAATTAAAAACAGTTCGATAATACCATATATTTATTGTGGCGCATGATAAACTTTAGAGTAATGTGCGCATCAATGTATCATTATCTGCCGCTTTAGCTACAATGATGTTTGTCCAGCCTAATTTGCAAGCAATCATCGCTAAACGTGTACTAACAACTATTATTTTACATTTTTTCAGCCAGGTGCAACGATAGTATTCAGGTATTAACTGATAAAATTGTTGTAACATTTCTCCACTAGTTATTACTAACGTATCGATACCTAGTGTTTGCATGCGATGACTCTGCTCTTCACCGTCATAATAAATTGGACTACGACGGTAGCATTCACAATAAGTTGTCTGCACCCCGCGCTGAAGCAACATTTGTTCCAAAACTTCACTTCCACCGTTACCACGTAGGATCAGCGCACGTTTACCATCGATGCCCGCTAGCGTGGGTAAACTTAGCACATCCTCACTAGTTGATCCGGTCTCAGGGTAGCTAACGAGTAATCCACTAAGACCATGCAGCAACAAGCCTGTACTGGGACCAATTGCGTAATAATGCAAACTATCAGGCCAATTTATTTCATGTTGTTTCAACCAAGGGTGGGCGTAATTAATTGCATTTTGTGAGACAATAAATAACAAATCTCCAGAAGTAAGGTTAGCCAGATGTTGCGGTAGATGCGGTAGATCTTTGCCGGGGTTAAAGTGAATCAGCGGTAAATGCCAAGCGCATTTACCGCTAGTACGCAACCTATTCACCAATTGTTTACCAGCTGGCGATGGTCGGGTGACTAGGATAGTCATTGATGATGTTGTATGTTTTTTTGATAAATCTGAGATAAAATAGCGCGGGCACCACGATCTAGAATATCGTCAGCTAGACGCAAGCCTAGTTGCTCGGCCTGTTCCAAAGGTGCCCGCCCTTCGCAGCGGATGACGTTGGTGCCGTCCGGAGAACCGACCAGAGCACGCAACCATACTTCTTCGCCGTCTAGTACAGCATAACTGCCGATAGGAACCTGGCATCCACCTTGTAAACGGGCATTCATGGCACGTTCCGCACCTACCCGTAAAGCAGTTTCCTGATGATGTAGCGGTGCTAACATTGTCAACGTACGAGTATCATCTAGCCGGCATTCGATCCCAACCGCACCCTGACCACCGGCAGGCAATGAGTCAGAAGGATCTATAGCCTGACGAATGCGATTCTCTAACCCTAATCGTTTTAGACCAGCTACAGCCAAGACAACCGAATCAAAATCACCATGATCTAGCTTAGCTAGTCGGGTGCCAACATTTCCACGCAGATCTTGTATCTGTAAATCAGGCCGTCTTTCTCGCAATTGGCACTGCCGTCGCAAGCTTGATGTACCAATAACAGCGCATGATGGCATAGTGTCAATACTAGCATAACGCTTACTGACAAAAGCATCACGCGAATCTTCTCGCTCACATAGAATAACAATTCCTAGACCATCTGGAAACGAGATTGTCATATCCTTCATCGAATGTACGGCAATATCAGCATGATGGTCTAGGAGTGCTCGTTCCAATTCATGGATATATAATCCTTTACCACCTACTTTGGCAAGCGATGTATCAAGGATCATATCGCCACGAGTGATCAATGGTACCATTTCAACCTGTAAATGAGGGTGATAGCGTAGTAACTTATCGCGCACATATCCTGCCTGCCACAACGCAAGAGGACTTTTGCGAGTAGCAATTCTGAGAAGGTTATCTTGCATAAAAATTACCAATGTTAATATTTAACTTTAATATATAATTATATTACTAACACCAATTTTAAATACAGTCAGTTTACGGCAGCAGCTAAGTAAGGCCAAAAGAGAAAACAATAGAAATAACAATAAACTATCTACAGTATGTGTAATATTAATAATTATATGGCTATTTAAGATATTTATTCACCAAATAGTATTTTATATTTTTACAAAAGTTATTATACATTAAGCGTGCTATAGCAAGCTGGCTAGATACATCTGCGTTCGTTATATACAGCAAATCAGCAGTGTTAATTGTAAAAAGCAATGGGAGTAGTTTGTTATATTATAACTTAGATGATAGTAAAGTGAAAATTGATAAACAATGAATGGTTAAGAGGTAAAATGAAAAACGAGTTGTTTATTGCCGCATTGGGGTTGATCTTGCTAGAAATTTATGGCTGTGGATTAAAAAGTAACGTTTATTTACCGCCGGTTAACAAATCAAATAAAAGTAGTTAGTTGATCTAAAAATATTAATTTTACACCGAATAAATAACCAATACCTAATTGCAGTCATAATAACCCTTCATAATATCAACGTAAGAGAACAATGTGACGTCATTATGCATACTCATACTAGCAGGAAAAATTTTATGCTTGCGTGTTTAACTTTCTTTGTTCAAATATTTTGAAATGAACAATTTTTCTGCATCTATGATTTCTGCTACTGACAAGGGGGTCATTCCTAGTTCACATATTAAAGGCAAAATATGTATGTTTATGATTTACTCAACCATTTAAACGATAAGCAACGTGAAGCAGTGACAGCACCTCGCGGTAATTTACTAGTGCTGGCAGGAGCAGGTAGTGGTAAAACTAGAGTACTAGTGCACCGAATAGCTTGGCTATTATTAGTTGAACATTGTTTACCATCTTCTATAATGGCCGTAACATTTACCAACAAGGCGGCAGCAGAAATGCGCCATCGTATCGAACAGTTAGTAGGTACTAAGCAGTGTGGCATGTGGCTTGGTACTTTTCATGGACTAGCCAACCGCTTACTACATACTCACCATCAGGATGCTAATTTACCAAATGATTTTCATATTATAGATAGTGAGGATCAGCTGCGCTTGTTGAAACGTCTAATAAAAACTATGAATTTAGATGAGAAAAAATGGTCGCCGCGCCAGGCAATGTGGTACATCTGTGGCAAAAAAGATCAAGGTATACGACCGTATAATGTTAAAATTTATGGTAACCAAATAGAGCAGACCTGGCAAATTATATATCACACCTATCAGGAAGCGTGTGACCACGCCGGGATAGTAGATTTTGCCGAGCTTCTACTGCGTGCTTATGAACTTTTGCTAAATAAACCACATATTTTGCAGCAATATCGCGATCGTTTCACCAATATCCTAGTAGATGAATTCCAAGATACCAACAAAATTCAATACGCTTGGATTCAACGGCTAGCCGGTAATAACTGCAGTGTAATGATCGTCGGTGACGATGATCAGTCAATTTACGGCTGGCGTGGGGCAAAAGTGGAAAATATTAATCGTTTTCTAGAAAATTTTCCTGATGCTAAGATCATGCGTTTAGAACAGAATTACCGTTCTACTTGTAATATTTTACAAGCTGCCAATGTACTAATTTCCCAAAACGGAAACCGTCTTGGCAAAAATCTATGGACCAAAAGCCTAAAAGGTGAGCTTATTTCTCTTTATTGTGCCTTTAACGAACTAGATGAGGCACGTTTTGTGGTGAATAGCATCAAGGTAAGCCAGGAGCAAGGAGGAGCACTCAAAGATTGCGCTATTCTATATCGTAGCAACGCCCAGTCACGCGTACTAGAAGAAGCTTTGCTGCAAACTGGCCTACCTTACAGTATTTATGGTGGTATGCGCTTTTTCGAGCGTCAAGAAATTAAAGACGGACTAGCCTATTTACGGCTCATTAACAATCGCAACAACGACGCAGCCTATGAACGAGTCGTTAATACTCCACCGCGCGGCATCGGCGATCGTACCCTCGATTTAGTGCGCAAAACCGCACGCAACCAGCAGCTAACATTATGGCAGTCAAGTCGGCATCTAATAGACGAGCGCGTATTGACTGGTCGCGCTTCTGCGGCACTACTGCAATTTTTGAATCTTATAGATACGCTAGCGGCAGAAACAGCAGAATTACCACTGCATGTGCAAACCGATACAGTCATTAAAAATTCACGTATTTGGAGCATGTACGAGCATGAAAAAGGCGAAAAAGGCCAGGCACGTATTGAAAACTTAAAAGAACTAGTAACTGCTACCCGTCAGTTCCAATATAACTATGAAGAGCAGAATGTATTACCATTACAGGCATTCCTTTCTCATGCAGCAATTGATACCATGGATGAGCAAGCATCCTTTTGCAAGGATGCTGTGCAATTAATGACATTACATTCCTCTAAAGGTCTGGAATTTAAACAGGTATTCATTATTGGCATGGAAGAAGGTATGTTTCCCAGTCCAATGTCACTGGAAGAAGACAGATTAGAGGAAGAGCGCCGGTTAGCATACGTTGGTGTAACCCGCGCAATGAAAAAATTAACAATAACCTATGCTGTAACCAGACGTATGTATGGCAAAACTGTATATCATCGTCCGTCACGTTTTATTGGCGAACTACCACAGGCTTGCGTAAAAAAAGCATGTTTGCACGCAAGCGGCATAAAAAGTACGACTAGATATCAGCGTATTAGTACGGTACTAAGTAAAAACAACAGTAGTTTTACCATAGGCCAGCTGGTGCGTCATCCTACCTTCGGCGAGGGCAAGGTGGTTAATATGGAAGGAAGCGGTGAGCATAGCCGGCTGCAGATAGCGTTTCCAGACTATGGAATCAAATGGTTGGTAGCATCTTACGCTCAGCTAGAACACTTTATGTAACAGTCTATTTGTTACTTAACAGTATTCTTAACTATTTGAGGTGATATAATGGGTGATACTGTTTTTTACTAAAAAATGTGTATTAATAATAAATATATCTATGTAACAGTATTTCTTGTTTATTAGATTATGTTTTGATCTTGATAATATTAGATCTGATAACCTTAATCATATAATCAAGCAAAGCGAATATTTTACACGCTATTTAGTTGCTCCTATGAATAGGAATAAAAGCGGATAGAATATGATCTGAACTGAATATATTTTAGCATCTAGTTTTATAAATCAGAATTGAATATTGAATGATGCGCCCTATAGGGTTCGAACCTATGACCTACGGCTTAGAAGGCCGTTGCTCTATCCGACTGAGCTAAGAGCGCATAACCCAAAATGTATTTTGGATTCTAATGAAGCAAATTTAATCAATGGCTTTTCTGTGCATAATTTTATCATACCATGACATATCCTTTCAATTGAAATTTGAGCGTATGTCTACACAAGTAGTACCTTGCACTTAATATGCTAAGCTGATTAAACTAACAAATTAACCATTAAGATTCCAATCGTAGCAAAAATAATTGATAGTAATGTATTGGCCAAGCAAGTCAGAAGTAAATTGGCAGCGCGCGTTCAGGAAAGACTGAAAACATGCAAATACGCGCCGGGATTAGCAGTGGTATTGATTGGATAAGATCCAGCATCACAAATATATGTGGCCAGCAAGCGCAAAACTGGTAAAGAAGTCGGTCTTCTATCTTTCTCCTATAATTTTCCTAGCATAGTAACTAAGGAAGAATTATTAGTGCTGATTGAATGGTTGAATAAAAATTACCGCGTGGACTAAATTTTAATGCAACTATCACACTACTAATAGTAATTACTAGGATCAGTGTGCTAGAGCAAATATATAAATATATCCTGATAAAGATGTTGACTGTTTTCATCCTTATTTGCCGCCTGTGCCAACGCGCAAAGCTACTACGACCGTGCACACCACGTGGAATTATTACGTTGCAAGAGTATTATTACATTGATACCTTTGGCATAAACACTATCATGGTCGGTGCATCTAATATTGTAGGACGGCCAATGATTCTGGAATTGTTAAACGTGATTTACGAAGCCATATCGAAAATGCCGATCTACTGGTAGTAACAATAGGCAAAGCGAACTTTATTACCGGAAAGTAGATTAAACCAAGTGCTGCTGAACGTGCCGCCTATATTAGGCTGGTACCAGGTAGCGTGTATCATATGACGGTAGCTACCTTAAATTCATAATAATTTGCAGACCAACAAAGTTTATCATAATAATTGAACGACAAACAACACTAGCACTACCGTACTTAATTTTTAACTACGCCGCCAGGTCGTACCATTGGGACTATCTTCTAGTAAGATACCAAGTTCGTTCAGTTTATCCCTGGCTGCATCCGCTAAGACCCACTGGCTTGCTTTACGTGCATCATTACGTTGCTTAATTAAATTATCAATGTGCTTCTTAAGATGGTCATGTTTATTTTTTTCTTTACAGGTGCTTTGTTGTAGCCAAATAATTGGTTCCTGTTCAAGAAGCCCTAGCACACCAGCTAGCTGACGTAAAGTAGCAGCAAGACCTTGCATTGCTGCTAACAACTGCTTCTTCTTAAGACGGTTAACCTCGTGAGCAATGTCAAAGAGGACAGAATATACTTTTGGCATATTGAAATCATCATTCATTGCCGCAGTAAATTTAGCAACGAATGGTTCTCCTCCTGATGGAGGAGTTGATTTATCTGTACCACATAAAGCAATATAAAGACGTTCAAGTCCGGCTCGCGCTTGTTTAAGATTTTCTTCACTGTAATTAAGTTGGCTTCGGTAATGGCTAGACATCAAAAAATAACGCACCGTTTCAGCATCATAGTACTGCAGAACATCGCACAAAGTGAAACAGTTACCTAACGATTTTGACATTTTGTCACTATTAACCATTATCATTCCAGCATGCATCCAGACATTAACGTAGGAACTGTTATGTACACAAGTAGATAGCGCTATTTCATTTTCATGATGCGGGAAAATCAAATCTGAACCACCACCGTGAATGTCAAAATGATTGCCTAGCTGTTTGCTAGCTATAGCCGAACACTCAATGTGCCAACCAGGCCTACCGTCACCCCAAGGCGATGGCCAACTAGGTTCACCAATCTTTGACCTTTTCCACAGTACAAAGTCCATGGGATTACGTTTTACTACAGCTGATTTTACTAGCATACTGGCCTGCAGCTGCGCTAGATCCTGGCGCGATAACATACCATAATTACTATTGCTGTCTACCAAAAACATCACGTCACCATTAGTGGCAACATAGGCATGTTCTTTTTCTATGAGCGTACTAACCAGGGCAATAATCGTGTCCATATAATGCGTGACACGAGGTTCCTGATCTGGAAGTAGAATATTGAGTTTGCTTAAATCACTATGCATTTTGATGATCATACGATTAGTAAAGTCATAATATGACTCACCTTTTTCAGCAGAGTAGCGAATTATTTTGTCTTCAATATCAGTAATATTTCTAACATAATTAACTTTAAAACCAAGATAGCGTAAATAACGGGTAACGATGTCGAAAGTGATAAAAGTACGCCCATGCCCAATATGGCATAAATCATACACGGTGATGCCGCAAACATATATGCCAACTTGACCGGTATTAATAGGTTTAAATTCTTCTTTTTGGCGAGTAAGGGTGTTAAAAATCTTCAACATCAAATTTCTCTATCTATTTTGATGAATTAGCACATTGCAACTGAGGGGAAAACTAGACTATGCGCTGCTATGCTAGCAACCATGAGTTTAATTTCTTAAGCGGGGTGCCTGAAGCTGTAGACGTATGGATTCAGCCAATTCGTCCAGCGTAGGTTGCTCGGGATGGAAATGCAAACACTCATATCCAAGATGTGCTTCAGCTAAATAGGTATGTACCGGTTTTCCATCTTCATCTTCCATAATTACATGATACCACGGAGCTGCACGTAAGCTATCGTCAACTACAACCTCATCTAGCAATGGCTGCTCTAGTGAGTATTCTGGATCAACATCTATAATGACACCTAGGTACCCAAGTAGTTTATGCCTGACCTGCTGACCTATGCCAAATTTACTAACAATCATAAGACCTCTATAGAAAATATTTTATCAGGTTATATGGGGAATTAATTAACGTAATTCAAGGAAACAGAACAGTATTTAATCAGCAAAATCTTTTTGTTAAGTAATTCTTAGTCCAGATTAACTGCTAAAAGAAAAAAATAAAAATGCAACCAAAGCTATTTAGCATACATAGTTACAATAGTTACAGCATATTTATTCAAACACTTCTGATTAGCCAGCCTAGGTTATAGGTAGCCTATCGGCTAATAATATATATATCTAGCATTTAGAAAAATATAAGCTGGTAGTTACTTATATACTAAGTATTATCATCATAATAATAGCATAATAGGTTGTCATCAACACATTCCTTAATAAATAGCTGTTCTGCTATAAACAGAGCTATGTGCCAATTTGTGTGATATATATCAATACTATGCATAAAAATTAACCTATATGATATAACATAACTGCAATTACCTCGAAAGTAGTAGCAAATTATTTACTATCAGTAAAACAAAAGAAAAAAAACGGAAACCAAAGTAATTTGAAAACATAAATACCAGCTTGCCGCCGAGTCAAAGCATATTGATTTATTAATATAATCATGAGATTACCGTAGCTGCAAGAATAAAAGCAATCGTTGGTGATTAATCACCAACGATTGGTATTGTATTTAGTGATAAATTAACTGTAATAACAGTTATAAGTGTTTATACCTAGGAACAACAACGTCTGCAGAAATATTAAATAATCGCATTATAAATTAGCTGCGTGCGGCACGTAACAATGATATTGCCGACAGTCTAAAATAGTAGACTATAAAAAAAATCACCGAGGCAATCAGAACTATTATTTGTTGTTAACAGTCAGCATTTGATTTAGTAGAAAACTAAAACGTAACCAATGAGAGAAACTTATAATAAATTTTAAATAACACTGGATACGCGTCAAAATAGGTAGAACCAACGGTGGTGATGGTAGCGACCAATGTTAGTGTTGTTATTCGTTGACAACTAAAAATTAAGAAATAACTTGCGGGGCGTTAATAATCTTTTTTCTTCTTGTGACGTTACTATCATGGATAATATATAATATATGCACGTGCACGAGTGGTTAATCGCTTTTATTATGGGATTAGTGGAAGGATTAACCGAATTTCTACCAATTTCTTCGACTGGACATATGATATTGGTTGGTAGTTTGCTTGGTGTTACAGATGAGAAAACTAAAACCTTAGAGTTAATCATCCAACTTGGTGCAATTCTTGCGGTGTTGGTGGTGTTTTGGCGCCAGCTTTGTAGCCTGATAGGGACTAATTTCAGTCCTCTATCCCCCCAGATAATTATTGGTCATGAGCGCCTGAGTTTAGGACATATATTACTTGGAATGATCCCTGCGGGAGTACTTGGGTTAGTCTTGTATAATCACATAAAAGCTATTTTCTTACCACAATACGTAATTTACGCTCTGGTGGTAGGCGGTTGGCTGCTGCTAGCAGGAGAATGGTTAAAACCTAAGCAACCACAAACAATAGATATCAATGATTTAACATATTTGCAGGCTTTTTTTATTGGTTGTTGTCAGTGTTTAGCGCTTTGGCCAGGTTTTTCACGCTCTGGGGCTACTATTAATGGTGGTATTATTATCGGCGTTAGCCGTTACGTCGCATGGGAGTTTTCATTTATATTAGCTGTACCAATAATGCTAGGTGCTACGGTTATAGATATCTATAAAAGCATACCGTGTATCATTTGGCATGATTTTACCATGTTCGCCATAGGCTTTGCTACAGCTTTCTTGGTAGCATTGCTCGCTATTAAATTTTTCTTGCACATCATTAGGAACATCTCGTTCTTGCCTTTTGTTATATACCGTTTTCTTTTAGCAGCGATAGTTACTTGGCTGATATAATGTCAGTTAGTACCAGTTTTAACGCTGACTAAGTTTTCCTAAATAACAAGCAATGGCAGGCAAAATAGTCGGCTATAACCTTAAAATTGCAGTCTTGGTCAAGCAAAGTGGCAAACAAACTGGTTTAATACAACATGGTTTTAGTATTGATTGTTGTCCGCTGTTGCTTCCAAATAGCTAGTATCTGTTGTCGTCTTCGTTCAAGCTCTTCGCCAATCTGCGCGCCTCTAAAACCAGTCATAATAACGTCTCTAGCTGTAACCGAATTGGCAAAGCAGAATGCCTCGCGCAGGAAACTTCCTTGCGGATAGAGATGATTTTCAAAACCTATACGTCCACGGAAGTTTGCTTCGCTAGCAATAATCAGCTGCTCCAGTCGCTCCGGGCGACGCCATACATCAATGGCCCTGAACAGTTTTATCAATGTTTGTGGTGTTAAATTCGCAGCACCGTGCAACAAATTATGATATTTGGCAAAAATTTTTGCTAAATCACGCAAATCATTGGGTACGTTTAGCCGCTGGCACAATACTTCTACTAATTTTACCCCAGCTGGTCCATGCCCGTGATGGCTGGGCCAAAACGCGCGCGGTGTAAGCGCTTTACCTAAATCATGACAAAGCATAGCAAAGCGGACTGCTATATCTTCCGATAAATTGGCTGCCATAGATACTGTCATTAGTGTATGAAGACCGGTATCGATTTCTGGATACCATTTTGTTGTTGCTGGAATACCAAACAGAGCGTCTACCTCTGGAAATAAAGTTTTTAACGCGCCGCAGTCTCGCAATACTTGAAAATATACCTGAGGATTACAGGTTGCTAAAGCTCGCTCAGTTTCTTTCCAGATACGCATTGGGTTCAGCAGCGTCAGCTCAGCGGTCATATGCTGCATGAGCGCCAAAGTTTCCGGTGCAATACGAAAATTTATATGGGCAAAACGTGCAGCAAATCTTGATACCCTTAGTACACGCAGTGGATCTTCGCAAAAAGCATCGGATACATGACGTAACCAGCGCTCACGAATATCTTGCTGCCCCTGATAGGGATCGATTAGGTTGCCCTCGTCGTCGATGGCCATAGCGTTAATAGTAAGATCACGGCGACGCAAATCTTCTTCCAAAGTGACTTCAGGCGAAGTATAGCATGTAAAGCCAGTATATCCCGAACCTGATTTTAGCTCTGTACGGGCCAGTGCATACTCTTCACGACTATCTGGATGCAGAAACACTGGAAAATTTTTACCAACCTGTTGATAACCTTGCAACAGCATGTCTTGCGGCGTAGCTCCGACCACGACCCAGTCCCTTTCCTTAACTGGTAGCTGTAATATACCATCACGAACAGCGCCACCTACCAGATACTTTTTCAATATTACCTCCTGAGTAGCTGGCATTAGTTTGATCGTGCCAATACATTGTTATTTTTAACTATGATAGTACTACTAATGTAATAATTCAGTTTTAACTTGGTATAAATATGTCATAG
Source organism: Candidatus Moranella endobia PCIT (assembly GCF_000219175.1). GTDB lineage: Bacteria > Pseudomonadota > Gammaproteobacteria > Enterobacterales > Enterobacteriaceae > Moranella > Moranella endobia. The sequence continues at coordinate 40,232 of NC_015735.1, forward strand.
ACTGTAACCAAATACTAAAATTTATACATAAGACATGATACAGGTCTACTAAAGAGCTAGCCACCGTTTTAAAAACAAGGAAGTAGCAGATGACCACAACGTTAGAAAAAATTCAGCAACAGATAGCGGCACATCCAATTTTATTGTACATGAAAGGATCACCAAAATTTCCCGGATGTGGTTTTTCAGCCCAGGCAGCACAGGCGTTATCTGCCTGCAGCGCAAGTTTTACCTATGTTGATGTATTAACTAACCCAGATATCCGTGCTGAATTACCAAAAATTGCTAATTGGCCAACTTTTCCACAACTGTGGGTGAATGGTGAACTGATAGGTGGGTGTGATATTGTCCTCGACATGTATCAGCGCGGCGAATTACAGTCACTAATTAAACAAACATCAATTAGCATGCATTAATTATTAGTTAGACTTATCAACCAGCATTTAACTGATAAAAAAATCAAACCGTTAATGTGAAACAAACCTTTTACCAAGAAAATAACAACATATTAGCGTGGTATATTTTACAACTTTACATTAGGGTCAGTAAGTTATGTCTTATAAATTACCCGTAGCTGATATCTGATATAACGATTGGCCAACCGCCTAGGCGTTTCCATCGATTCACTAATTCACAAAACAGCGTCGTAGTGCGTTCGGTATCGTACAGTGCCGAATGCGCTTTACCGCTATCAAAAGCAATGCCGGCAGCACAACAGGCTTTAGCTAACACGGTTTGTCCGAATACTAGTCCGCTTAGTGCCGCAGTATCAAAAGTCGCAAAGGGATGGAAAGGGTTACATTTAAGACCAGTGCGCCCGGTGGCGGCCATTAAAAAACTGTGATCAAATGCAGCATTGTGCGCCACAATAATGGCGCGATTACAATCCTGATCTTTTATGCCCTGACGTACCATTTTAAAAATTTCATGCAAGGCTTCATGTTCGGTTACCGCATCACGCAAGGGGTTATGCGGATCAATGCCGTTAAAAGCAAGCGCTTCTGGCTGAAGTAGTGCACCGGGAAAGGGAACTACGTTAAAATGCATAGTATGCTCTGCTTGCAGCCATCCCTCTTCGTCCATTTTTAGTGTCACAGCTGCAATTTCAAGCAAGGCATCGGTTCCAGCGTTAAATCCAGCGGTTTCAACATCAATGACAACGGGATAAAAGCCCCGAAAGCGGGCACGAAGGGTGTTCAAATAGTCTATTTTAGCCATGCCGGTTGTTATGTTTAGCAAATCCAGCAGTAATTATGCCAAATGTTAGTGAATCTTGCATAGCAATTCTGCCAGCTGGGTTTGGAGAACGAGCTTTATGCATGATGCTACCACAGAAATATAGGTATAAATGTTGAAAAATTACTTATTCGGTAACTGATTGGCATTCTAAGCAAATATCCCTACATTAACCTAATAGGATAGTCACGGATAGCAAGGATGGGTTTAAGCCAGCAACGTAAGTAACGGTTTTTAACCTTAGTAACTGTTTGCTGGCGCTGCTAGATGCGCTGTTCAGCAAGATTGTTTGGTTACATTAACCCCAACTATCCCTAACTATCATAGGAATAACGATAATAAAAAATTTGTATAAATTAGTTTAGTCACGATAAACAGCCATTGCTCAATCAAAAGCAATATCGTTCATCGTAGCAATATTAAAACCGTTGTCCACATGTATTACCTCGCCAGTAATGCCAGCAGATAAATCAGAGCATAAAAAGGCGGCAGTATTACCAACATCAGTAATGGTTACTACACGACGTAGTGGTGCCACCGACTCATAGTGGTGCAACATCTTTTTGAACTGTTTAATACCAGATGCAGCTAAAGTACGGATAGGACCAGCAGAAATGGCATTAACCCGGACACCTTGTGGTCCCATAGCGTTAGCCATGTAACGGGTATTAGCCTCTAAAGAGGCCTTAGCTAGGCCCATGACGTTATAATTAGGAATAGCACGTTCGGCACCAAGGTAAGTAAGCGTCAGCAATGCTGAATTAGAATTCAGCATACACCTACTGCTTTTAGCCATTGCAACAAAACTATATGCGCTGATATTGTGCGTGATAGTGAACCCTTCACGGGTTACTGTGTTTACATAATCGCCGTTCAATTGATTAACAGGCGAATAAGCAATAGCATGTACAAAGCCGCTAAAGGTTGGCCAAACTTTAGCCAAGTGTTTAAATAGTGCTTTGATATTAGCATCTGTCGTCACATCGCATGGCAATACAATATTGGAATTAAAATCGGCGGCGAACCCTTCAACTCTTGATTTAAATTTATCACACTGATACGTGAATGCTAGCTCTGCACCTTGAAGGTGCAGAGCCTGAGCAATACCATAGGCAATTGAACGATTATTAGCAACACCAGTCACTAGAATACGCTTACCAACAAGAAAACCCATAACATTCATCCTGAATAAATTAATAATATAATTATTAATTAAGATTGTTTACTACAAATAAATTTAGCAACGTTGTTTATAAACCTGTTGAATTGTAGCCTTATTTCGCTATAATAATGCAGACTTAAGTCTTGTCTTAGTGCCGGCGAAAGATACAAGTAATAGCAAGTTACCGTTGCCAGCCATACGTTCGTTTGGTTTGCACTGTATTTTATAGCTATATTTTACATAATATACTTCAAAAAAAACAAGCAAACAAGCAGTAGTGTAGATATTCTCGGGGTGCAAATAGGACACAGGCATCTAATAACATCGACGCAGGGGCATAAAATGAATTTGAATCAGGTATCGGCAGGAGAAAATATTCCAGAAGATATTTATGTCGTTATTGAAATTGCAGCTAACAATTACCCTATCAAATACGAAGTTGATAAGAAAAGTGGCGTCTTGTTTGTCAATCGTTTCATGTCAACTGTCATGTTCTATCCATGTAACTACGGTTACATAAACCATACTCTATCACTAGATGGCGATCCTTTGGACGTGCTAGTACCAACGCCATATCCTCTGCATCCAGGCTCAGTAGTACGCTGTCGCCCAGTGGGTATATTAAAAATGACCGATGAATCTGGCGAAGACGCAAAACTGGTAGCGGTACCACATGCAAAACTCTTACCCGAATCTAACCACATTAAAGACATCGAAGATATATCACCACTACTACGTGCGCAAATCACCCATTTTTTTGAACATTATAAAGATCTAGAATCAGGTAGTAAATGGGTGAAAGTTGATAGTTGGGATAATGCAGAAGCTGCAAAAGCCGAAATCATCGCCTCAATTAAGCGTGCTAACAATAAATAAACTAAACCCAATCATTCCATTCTCACACGTCTGGGATGGGAAGCTTCCACCAGCTAGCGTATTAAAACATCATTGATCACTAACGTGATTGCCTAACTAAAATTACCCTGAGTTAAAATCTTCTAAGTAAGCAACTTGTGCAAAAAAAATTGCTGATGTGTCAGTTAAACTTTTAAGAATTTTTCTTTAAAAAAACACTATCGTTACCATCAACCAGGTTTAACTATAAACTATAACATGTGATTTTATTTAAGCCAGTTACAGCTACCAGTATGTTTAATTTTAAACGGCAAATTTACAACACATAGCATATAGTAACAATAACAACGATTCTTCACAACTACGTGACCGTATTTCCTTTAATGTAATTAAATTAGTTATTCAATTATATGGAAAAAATGTTCACTACTAGACAAGTTAACCTACACTGAATGTGTAACATGGAGTAATGATGCATCATGCTACGCCGCTCATCAATACTATTGTCGTTGGTCTCGTATTAGCATATGTGCTAGGGATAGGAGCCAATCGATTACGCATCTCTCCTTTAGTGGGATATTTGACTGCCGGCGTTCTAGTCGGTCCATTTACCCCTGGTTTTGTTGCCGATACCTCGTTAGCAACTGAGCTAGCAGAACTAGGAGTGATACTGCTGATGTTCGGTGTTGGGTTACATTTCTCATTAAAAGATTTAATGGCGGTGAAAAACATTGCCATTCCGGGTGCAACCGCACAAATTGCCGTAGCAACACTGCTGGGTATGACATTTTCATTTTTCATGGGATGGACATTGCTAAATGGACTAGTATTTGGCTTGTGCCTATCCACCGCCAGCACCGTAGTTTTACTACGCACACTAGAAGAACGGCAGCTGATTAAGAGCCACCGTGGACAAATAGCGATCGGCTGGTTGATCGTAGAAGATTTAATCATGGTGATGACACTGGTGCTATTACCCGCTCTATGCAAGATTCTTGGTGCTAATGATAACTACTATAATGCTGCTATTTGGCACGAACTAGCATTGACTATCAGCAAAGTAGTTGCATTTATCACTCTTATGATCGTAGTAGGACGGCGGCTAGTGCCATGGGTGCTGGCGAAAAGCGCTAGCACTGGCTCCCGTGAATTGTTCACGCTCGCAGTACTGGCGTTAGCAATGGGTATTGCTTTTGGTGCAGTAGAATTTTTCGGTGTATCATTTGCCCTAGGCGCATTTTTCGCTGGAGTAGTTTTGAATGAATCAGAACTCAGTCATCGTGCCGCTCATGATACGTTACCATTGAGAGATGCCTTTGCAGTATTGTTTTTTGTGTCAGTTGGGATGCTGTTCGACCCCACTATTCTGCTACGCGAGCCGTTAGCTGTATTGGCAACATTGTCAATTATTGTACTAGGTAAATCGGCAGCTGCCTTTGTGCTGGTTAAGCTATTCGGCTTATCATTGCGCACATCTTTGACTATAGCTGTAAGCCTGGCCCAAATTGGTGAATTCGCGTTTATTTTGTCTGGTTTAGGTATAGTGCTCAAGATACTTTCTGAACAGGGGCGCCATTTAGTACTGGCGGGCGCGATTATGTCAATAATGATCAATCCGCTGATATTTGCTATATTGGAGCACTATCTTATGATCTACTTTAATGAAAGCGACACTATAGAACTGCAGCAGAAGGTAAATACCCATTTACCTAAGTCGATCAGCCAACATGCACTACTAGTAGGCTATGGCCGAGTAGGTAGCATAATTGGTACCAAGTTGCTACATGCGAACGTGCCAATGGTAGTAGTGGAACATAACAGTGCCCGCGTTAATGCATTGCGTGAACAGGGGATTAATGTAGTGTTAGGTAATGCCGCCAGCGCTGATATCATGGCGCTGGCGCGGCTAAATACCGCCCGCTGGCTTTTAGTCACTGTTCCAAATGGTTTTGAGGCAGGAGAAATTGTTGTGCTTGCACGCGAACAAGATCCAGATTTAAAGATTATTGTCCAAGCGTACTACGACGATGAAGTCAACTACATCACTGAACGTGGTGCAACACAGGTGGTGATAGGAGAGCGTGAAATAGCCAACAGCATGATTTCTATTATACAACGGGAAATGGAACTTCAGTAAACGCTATGGAAACCAAACTATTCGTTCTAAAGTAGTGCAACACTGGTAAACATAACCAGTATTTTTAAAAGTTACCTAGTGTTGTACATAGATATATTGAATAGGTTCCAAACAAGTAGCACTGCTGCGGTATACAGTAGATAGAACCAAAAAATCCTGCCTGCCGCCGTACACAGCCAACGTTTGCATAAATATGGCGCTAAATCAATGATTGCTGTGGGAGTTCCAGTTAAGCATTGTTATGAATAAATATCGTTGCATACCATTCATATAAGCTAAGCACAGCCAAACGAAGTTGTATGAAGGGATGAAGTTGTGTCAAGCTGATTGGTATTTAAGCTATACAGTTCTGTTTATAGACATCGCACTTAATTTTGACATCATTATATACTTATAATTAAATATCGTTACTGTTTACACTTGTCTGATCAAAAGATTACAACAAACAAGCATCTGTTAACGCCTGTCTTACCAATTGTCTACCAACCTTGGTTAGGGGTGTCATCGGCAGGCGCATAGTGTCAGTAGCAATTAATCCCAATGTTTTACAAGCCCATTTAACTGGTATAGGACTAGGTTCACAGAACAATGTTTGATGCAGCGTTATCAAGCGCTTATTTAAGCTTCGCGCCTCTAAGTAATGGCCATCAGCTGCCAGAGAACATAGCTGTGCCATTTCTTTTGCCGCCACGTTCGCTGTTACGGAAATTACACCTTGACCACCCAGGCGCATAAAATCCAATGCACTTGTGTCATCGCCACTTAGTAGTAGGAAATTGTTATTGACTAAAGCTTGGATCTGGCTCACTCGGCTTAAGTTCCCAGTTGCTTCCTTAATACCAATAATATTTTTTATTTCTGCCAGGCGGGCGACAGTTGATGGTAGCATATCACAGCCAGTTCTCGCTGGAACATTGTACAGAATCTGTGGCAAATCGCTGCTTTCAGCAATAGCTTTAAAGTGCTGGTATAATCCTGTCTGACTCGGTCTGTTATAATAAGGTATGACACTAAGGCATCCTACAACGTCGCTATTATTGAAGCAGCTAGTCAACGATACAGCCTCGTAGGTAGAGTTAGCACCCGTTCCAGCAATGACGGGAATACGTCCATCACTGAGCTCAAGGGTCCACATCACCATATCGTGGTGTTCTGTGTTGCTTAGGGTAGACGTTTCACCAGTAGTTCCTACAGCAACAATTGCTTTGGTACCACTAATAACATGATACTCGATTAAGTTTTTCAGACTGACTCGGTCGATGGCGCCCTTTTCATCCATCGGAGTAACAAGTGCAACTATGCTTCCAGTAAACATTGATTATCCCTCCACCAAGAGTTTATACAAAGTAAGTTTGGTAAACTATCTAAAATTAAGCAAAATTTTTGATGAAATAATGGACTTATTAGTATCATTATTTATTCGCTAGTTTTAGCGAATAAGCTAGTCTTATTATGTTATGGTGGAATGCAAACTTTAATCTAGGCTTTTCGGCTGCTAGATTTTAATGGGTATAATTTACTTATTGGTATTAGTATATTATGCCACATGATCATACAATATAAAAATTATGCAAGATAAAAAAACTACTACTGCCAGAGCCTAGACAGGCTCAGTTAGCTAGTATAAGATCATAAATTAGTTTACCCCCCCTCCATTTTTTCCAGGATTGGGTAAGCTAGTTTTTTAAGAAAAACAGTTCATAACGATCATCGTCTGATGTAAAAATATTATTTTGTTTGCCTATTGTTAGGCATAATTGACCTAGATATAATCTTTCTATTATTTTAACTGAGTTAGTGTAACAATAAATAATTTAATTGTGCTGCCATTACTCATTAAACATATTGCCATTGCAATAAACAAGCATTAGTAATAATCATTGGTGTACACTTGTAAAATCAATGTCATTAATCGCTTAAACAACGAACTGGATGATATTTTATGCATAATATAATAAAAGTGTAAAACTGCAGCTATTACATTATGCCGATTGATTCAGTTATTACTGATGTTTTTAACAGTAAACAATGCTAATCTATTGAGGAAAATATAAAAGTATGGAGGAAAAGAAAATATGAAAGATAAAATAATTATTTTGAATGATGACAGCTTTGATCATTACGTACAAGCACAGGGTTTGTGTTTAGTGGATTTTTGGGCCGAATGGTGTGGTCCTTGTAAGAACATGGCGCCTATTATAGCAGAAGTTGCTGATGAATTAGATGGTAAACTGACTATTGCTAAATTGAACATCGACGAGAATCATACAACTGCACATAAGTATAGTATCCGCAGTATTCCAGCCCTGTTGCTATTTCGTAATGGTGAAGTTATAGCTACTAAAATTGGCATAATATCCAAAGGACAGTTAAAAGATTTCATAAACGAAAATCTTTAGGCTGGGAGAGATTACTATAGGCGCTAGCGTTTATAAACATTTCTCATATGATCCGCTAGATGCCAATAAATAACCATGGTAAATCAAGCTTGCAGCATTATTAATTATTATCTACCCTATAGTTTTTAAATATGAGCTGTATTTTATTTAACAAAATCTTGTCGAAAGAAAGCACAAATCATGACTAACTAGTAGGACTGCCAGCCAGCAGAATATTAATTCATAGATTGAAGGCACATTAAATCCATCTTTTTATGCATTCTACTGATTATCTACTGATAGAAAGTAATTTAATGATATTTTAAAAGACACATATACAGGCAAGGTAAAAGCTGCCATACCATCCACAAAATCAGTACAATAACATTATATATATTACCCCAAGTTTAAGAACCCACCATTATGAACCTTACCGAATTAAAAAATACGCCAGTTTCAGAACTAGTTACTATTGGCGATAATATAGGACTGGAAAACCTGGCCCGCCTGCGTAAACAAGACATCATCTTTACCATCCTTAAGCAGCATGCCAAGAGTGGTGAAGATATCTTCGGCGATGGTGTACTGGAAATTTTGCAGGACGGATTCGGCTTTCTTCGCTCTAGCGACAGTTCATACCTTGCAGGTCCAGATGATATTTACGTTTCTCCTAGCCAAATTCGCCGTTTTAACCTGCGTACCGGGGACACAATTTCCGGCAAGATTCGTCCACCGAAAGATGGAGAACGCTACTTTGCACTACTAAAAGTTAACAAAGTAAACTACGAAAAACCGGAAAATGCCCGTAACAAAATTCTGTTTGAAAACCTAACACCACTGCACACCAATTCGCGCTTATGCATGGAGCGTGGTAATGGCTCGACTGAAGATCTAACTACGCGCGTTCTTGATCTAGCATCACCTATTGGCCGCGGTCAGCGAGGCCTGATTGTAGCGCCACCGAAAGCTGGTAAAACAATTCTACTACAAAATATAGCTCAAAGTATCGCTTATAATTATTCCGACTGCGTGTTAATGGTACTGCTGATTGATGAGCGTCCGGAAGAAGTGACAGAGATGCAGCGTCTGGTGAACGGTGAAGTCATAGCGTCTACATTTGATGAGCCAGCTTCTCGTCACGTACAGGTAGCAGAGATGGTTATAGAAAAAGCAAAGCGTCTGGTTGAGCATAAAAAAGACGTTATGATATTGTTAGATTCAATTACCCGGCTCGCGCGCGCCTACAACACCGTTGTACCAGCTTCAGGCAAGGTATTAACCGGTGGTGTCGACGCCAACGCCCTGCATCGTCCGAAGCGTTTCTTTGGTGCTGCGCGTAATATGGAAGAAGGCGGTAGTCTGACTATTATTGCAACTGCTCTTATCGATACTGGCTCGAAGATGGACGAAGTGATTTACGAAGAATTTAAAGGAACAGGTAACATGGAATTACATTTATCACGGAAAATAGCTGAGAAACGAGTTTTTCCAGCAATCGATTACAACCGCTCTGGTACTCGTAAGGAAGAATTACTAACAACCAAGGAAGAGCTACAGAAAATGTGGATACTACGTAAAATTATTCATCCAATGAGTGAAATTGATGCGATGGAATTTCTGATTAACAAGTTGGTTATGACCAAAACCAATGAGGAATTTTTCGATATGATGAAATGTTCGTAAGTTACAACAATCTAATCTTTCCATGTAAAACCGTAATATTGTTCATGTCTGTCTAATGTTAGGATAAACAATTATCTTAAATAGACGCTAGACTATCTATACTGGGTTGTGTCTGTTTGGTTAATTTTAATGTTATGCTTAAGATTATATCATCTTATATCTTGGTGTTATGGTACATTCTAGTCATGGCGCTGTCGATGATTTTAAGTAGAAGCTGCCTCAGGATAGATAAATGTGTAATTGTGCAAATAGTAAGCAAAATAGTTTTTTTTGAAAAATTAATAGACAACTAGTCAGTAAAGCAGTACAATTTTATTCTGCAGCGCTGCTGTACGCCCGTAGCTCAGCTGGATAGAGCGCTGCCCTCCGGAGGCAGAAGTCTCAGGTTCGAATCCTGTCGGGCGTATCAAAACTGTTAATTGCACGGAGCACGGATCAGTTGTAAGTTCGTGCTGTTAAGGCAGTGATTATTGGTGATTGTAGCTCAGTTGGTAGAGCCCTGGATTGTGATTCCAGTTGTCGTGGGTTCAAGTCCCATCAGTCACCCCATTTGCGAAGGTGGCGGAATTGGTAGACGCGCTAGCTTCAGGTGTTAGTGTCTTACCGGACGTGAGGGTTCAAATCCCTCTCTTCGCACCATCTATCTGCTAGCTACTACTGACTGTTAGTATTAACTTACACACTGTTGGGGGGTAGCGTATCCACTCGGCGAGTAGCGCAGCTTGGTAGCGCAACTGGTTTGGGACCAGTGGGTCAGAGGTTCAAATCCTCTCTCGCCGACCAAATCCTTAACTTAACTAGCCAGCTGTTTTATGTCTAGTTAGTTAGTACGAAGAACACAACACTTAATTTTAACTATAACTATTATGAGTAACGTTACGACCGGACCAAATAATTTCCCCGGTTGGCACCTCTATTAGTTGAAGATCTAGTGTTGGTTCCTTAACATTACCACTTGCAGCGCTATATAGTACATAATGGGCGTTTAGATAACGCGCTATCCCAGCGGCTTTACTGCGAGAATCAAAACTGTCATCCGAGGACAGTCCCAACATCTTGCGCACAGCATTTAGTTTTTCAGCACAAACAATCTGAAATTTTTTACCGCAGTTCTGCGCAATTAGGCTGGTAAGAGTAGCAGTAGCTAGACCGGTTTGTACGCTGCCATTAGTGACATTTTTCATATTATTTATCATGATAACACTGCCGTAGTTTATCCCTTCTACTAACAACATTTGCTGTACTATGGGCAACATGCTCGCTTGCCAGTCAATCGTTTTAATCTTTGGCGTGGTAACCTGATTGTTAGTTACCGCCGGTGGCAGCTGTATTAACAGTTGAGTCGCTGGATCTATATTTGCCTGTGGCATATTTGGATATCTGTTAGTGCAGCTAGTCAATACTAGTGCTGCGATTAAGACGATCTTGTTCATTTTATACTCGACATGGAGAATGTATTGAAACAATAGAATAGAAGATAAGAACGTATGTTGCCTATGAATTACTATTCAATGTATTACTGTATCACGATACCAGCGGGCCAAGCGGCCTACCGCCCAAAAGATGCATGTGCAAATGATACACTTCCTGGCCACCATGGTGGTTGCAATTAATAATTAGCCGGTAGCCATTCTCATCAATACCTTCTTGTTTTGCAATTTTCGCCGCAACGGTAAAAAACCTTCCTACCGCTGCCTCTGAGGCAGCGGTAACATCATTGACAGTGGGAATCAGCAGGTTAGTCACGATAAGTATATGTATAGGCGCTTTGGGGCGAATATCGCGAAAAGCAGTAACTAAATCGTCCTGATAAAGAATATCAGCAAAAATTTCTCGCCGAATAATTTTACAAAAAATGGTTTCTTCAGCCTCAGCCATAGCAGTGATCCTGGTTGCAAAAGTTATTTAAAAAAATAAGTATAATTATTGAGTTTGAATAACATAAAGTTACTTTGTGATAGCAATAATGTGATATAAATCACTTATTGTAAGTAACGAAAGATGATTATGAATGAATCATTCAATATCTGGTGGAATAATATATGACTATTAGAGTCGGTATCAACGGTTTTGGCCGTATAGGCCGTACTGTTTTCCGTGCGGCACAGGAACGTAACAACATTGAAATAGTGGCTATAAACGATTTGTTGGATGCTAATTATCTTGCATATATGTTGAAGTACGACTCGACACATGGTCGTTTCAACGGCACCATTGACGTAGATAGCGACCATCTGGTCGTAAACGGAAAAATCATTCGTTGTACCGCTGAGCAATATCCTGCTAATTTGCAGTGGGATGCAGTTGGAGTTGAAGTGGTCGCAGAAGCAACTGGTCTGTTCCTAACAGATGACACAGCTCGAAAACACATTACTGCTGGCGCCAAAAAAGTAGTGCTGACCGGACCATCTAAGGATCATACACCGATGTTCGTTATGGGAGTTAACCACACATCATATAATGGCCAGGATATTGTTTCTAATGCGTCCTGTACTACCAACTGCTTGGCTCCGCTGGCAAAAGTTGTAAACAACAATTTTGGTATCGTGGAAGCTCTGATGACTACGGTACACGCTATTACAGCCAATCAGAAAACTGTTGACGGGCTGTCTCATAAAGATTGGCGCGGCGGAAGAGGTGCGTATCAGAACATTATCCCGTCAGCGACTGGAGCAGCAAAAGCAGTAGGTAAAGTTATACCTGAGTTAAATGGTAAACTAACTGGTATGTCTTTCCGCGTCCCAACACCTAACGTTTCTATCGTCGACCTGACAGCGCGTCTGGAAAATCCTGCTTCGTATGCAGATATCTGTGCTACCATCAAGCAAGCAACGATCGGTGAGCTAAAAGGTGTGATGGGTTATACCGATGAATACGTGGTTTCAACCGATTTTAACGGCGAAAAATTAACCTCTATCTTCGACGCCAAAGCAGGTATTTCATTGAACAATAAATTTGTCAAATTGGTTGCTTGGTACGATAACGAAACTGGCTATTCTAATAAATTGTTGGATCTTATTTCCTATATAACCAATAATTCAGCTTAGTTATTAGTAAAGTAGTTAACTAACATTAATACTAATCTAGTCAAGCCGGCCATTCCCATAGCAGGGGAATGGCTTTTCGGTGTACTTTGGTTGGTGGTGCATATTTATAGCCAATATTTTTACGTCAGCATGCCATGCAAATCGTTAATTACTAACGACAGAAGGAACCTGCCAATCTATAAAACCTAAAATCTATAATAGGTTGCCTTGATCTGAAGAGGTAATATTACATACATACTACTAAGAGTAGTCTTTTCTTCATCAGAAGGCTTGCACCTATGGTATTAATATGCTTTAATATTACTGTTGGTCTAGTCTGGTACAGATCTTCTTAAGATAAGTAAAACATAATTTATTTAACACATATTAAAAATAATATGTGTCCATAGCGACACCTAATATTCCTAATGCAATACAAGGAAGTATAAACAAATGTCTCACACTAACAAAGTTACTGGATTAGTCAAATGGTTTGATGCTGGTAAAGGTTTTGGTTTCATCACCCCTACTGACGGCAGCAGGGATGTATTTGTGCATTTTTCTGCCATCCAAAGCAATAATTTTAAAACTTTGGACGAAGGCCAGCGCGTAGAATTTACCATTGAGCAGGGTCAAAAAGGACCTTCTGCGGCTAATGTAGTTGCCCTGTAAGTAATACGATCAACAAAATTTTGTTGATAAATTGTTCATAATTTATTCTTTTCTTGCCAACGTCTTTAAACATGTCGCTGCGGTATAACTGCAGCGACTTAAACATAATGTTTAGTTAATTGTGGTTTAAAAAAAAAGCATTATTTTTTGGAAACAAAACCCAATGCTTCATGTACCTTATCTAAGGTTACGCTGGCCTGAGCGCTGGCTTTTTCTGCTCCATCGCCTAATACGCGAATTAGATATGATTCTTCAGTGCGTAGCGCATGGTAGCGGTTCTGTAACGAGGCTAGCATTTCTGATACCGCATCAGCTACCGCCATTTTGAGATGACAATACATTTTGCCGACAAACTCCTGTTCTAGCTCAGCCAACGGTATGCACGTTACGCCAGATAGAATATCCAGTAAATTGGAAATACCTGGTTTAGCTACTTGATCGTAATATATGATCGATGGTTTGTCGGTATCGGTTACCGCACGCTTTAATTTCTTGCCAACAGATTTAGGATCTTCTAGTAGAGTAATAACATTACTGCGGTTATCATCTGATTTAGACATCTTTTTAGTTGGATTTAGTAATGACATCACTCTTGCGCCAGATTTAGGAATAAAAGGATCAGGCATAGTAAAAATGTCGCCATAAAGAATATTGAAACGCTTGGCAATATCTCGGCTTAGCTCTACATGCTGTTTCTGATCTGCACCAACCGGTACATAATTTGTCTGATAAAGCAGAATATCGGCAGCCATTAGCACTGGATAATCAAACAGTCCAACGTTAATGTTGGCAGTGTTGCGAGCAGATTTATCCTTAAACTGGTTCATCCGATTCAGTTCACCAAAATAAGTATAACAATTCAATAACCAACCAAGTTGGCTATGCTCTGGTACGTGCGACTGAATGAACACTATACTTCTAGACGGATCAATACCGCAAGCTAAATAAAGCGCTAGACAGTCAAGCGTTGCTTTACGCAACTTCTGAGTATCTTGAAGAGAGGTGATGGCATGCAGGTCAACAATACAATAAATGCAATCATAATCATCCTGCATACTAATCCACTGACGCAACGCACCAATATAGTTACCAATGGTCAATTCTCCTGAAGGTTGTGCGCCACTAAATACAATCTGTTTACTCATTTTAAAAATCCTGATTAACGGAAGTGAACACCTAGATTTGGGCAACAAAATATTGGCAAGATGCGATTTTGACCTCACTTCTTGTGTTTAACAATGGCGCGCCGCCAGCAGATTAGCCAACCTATAATAATGTTCAACACTTACATTTTCCGCACGCATAGTTGTGTCGATACCTTGTTCCTCCAACTGTTGTGTACTAAAAAGCTTACCCAAGCTATTACGTAGTGTCTTACGGCGCTGATTAAATGCTAAGCTGGTCAAGAGAGATAGTTTTCTCACATCCCGGATTGGGAATGGTAGCTTATCATACGGTACCAACCGGACCAATGTCGAATAAACTTTCGGCACCGGACAGAAGGCAATCGGCGGTACTTCCAGCACTGGGATAATATTACAGTAGTACTGGGCTATTACGCTCAACCTGCCGTAAGCCTTACTATTCGGGCCAGCAATCATACGTTTAACTACCTCTTTTTGTAGCATGAAGTGCATATCAAAAATGGCATAAGTATAGCTGAATAGTCGAAAAATAAGCTGCGTAGAAATATTGTAGGGCAGATTGCCGAATACCCGCAGCTGCCGACCAAGTTTGGTGGCCAGAGCACCGAAATCTACCTTCATCACGTCCTGCTGCAGGATATTGAGCTTAGTATGTAAAGAAGGATGTTGGTCCAAACGGGCGATCAAATCACGGTCAAGCTCTATAACTGTCATACTATCGATATGCTGTGCTACCGGCTTGGTCAGAGCGCCCAGGCCAGGGCCTATCTCAACTATTGCCTGGCCTGGCTCAGGACAAATGGCGGCAACAATAGCATCAATAATCAAGATATCGTGCAGAAAGTGCTGACCGAAACGTTTACGAGTTAGATGCCCCTGATAATAGATACGGTTATTCATTATTTTATTAGTTTGATAGTTAGATTAAGAGCTGATTTTATGCTGCTAGCATCCGCATGTCCCGATCCAGCTAGCTCAATGGCAGTACCATGAGCAACGGAGGTACGAATAAATGGAAGCCCTAGCGTAATATTAACAGCTCTGCCGCATCCCTGATACTTCAACACAGGCAGACCCTGATCGTGATACATTGCGAGCACAGTATCCGCCTGTTGCAAATATTTTGGTTGAAATATAGTGTCGGCAGGTAAAGGACCGACTATATTATAATGTTGAGTGCGCAATGCATCCAGGGTAGGTGTTATCACCTCGATTTCTTCCCGTCCAAGATGGCCGCCTTCGCCGGCGTGAGGGTTCAGCCCACAAACATAGATGCACGGCTGAGCGATGCCAAATTTTTGCTGAAGATCATTGACTATAATCTTAATAACTGCGGCCAGGGAAGAGCTGGTAATTGCACTCGACACCGCCAGTAACGGCAAGTGTGTGGTCATCAAAGCAACACGCAGTGACTCGGTCACTAACATCATAACCACGCGCTCGCGGCTGCAGCGTTCGGCAAAATATTCGGTATGGCTACTGAACGACAGACCACAATCGTTAATGATACCCTTATGCACCGGACCAGTGAGCAGCGCTGCGAACTCGCCGCCAAGGCAGCCATCGCAGGCGCGGGCTAGAGTTGCTATCACATAATTACTATTGTCAGCATTGAGTTCGCCGGCAATAACCGGCGCGGGCGCCTTGATGGCAAGCACCGTTAGTTCCCCTGCAGGCCGAGGTGTAGCCGGCTCATCTGGAAGATATTGGTGTAGCCGCAGTAACATGTTGAGCTGCCGCGCCCGCGCCGCTAGTAGCGTTGGATCGGCGCAAATCACTAATTCTACCGGCCAAGCATGCTGAGCTAGCGCCACTATTAGATCGGTACCAATCCCGGCTGGTTCACCGGGGGTAATTACAATACGTTGCTGATCATTCATATTTATCGATAATTTTAACATAGGCTAATGCACGCTTTTCTTGCATCCAGGTTTGCGACTCTTCAGCAAACCGGCAGTTAAACTGCAGCCGATAAGATTGGTCTTGCTGGGCGACGTTGGTACGGACTACCTTACGTATGTCGATCAATTGAAGCAGATGCCAGCCAAAAGACGAATGCACTGGCGTGCTGACTTCATTTATTTTTAGCTGCCGCAGCGCCGCGCGGAAATCAGGGTCTAATGCCAAGGTGGAACTCCAGCCAAGATTACCTCCCTGAGGCGAGGAAAACGGGTCCTCAGAAAGCTGTTTAGCAGCAGTGTTGAAGCCAATATGGCCGCTCTTGATTTTCGACGCTATATCATCAAGCGTGAAACTTACTTGTTGATCGGTTATCACCATAGAGGTGTGCAATAGAATGTGACGCAGATTAACTTCTATTTCAGTTATTGTTTGATGGCATCCGCGTATGTCTTTCACTTTCAAGATATGAAAACCAACGCCGGAATGAATTGTGTCGATAATATGTTCTTTCTGAGTGCCTTGTTGCAAACGTGTCACAAACAGTGATGGTAGCTCTTCGAGCTTTTTCCAGCCCATCTTACCTACTTTAATAGGCTGTTGGTCAGCTGAGTCAGTTATCGCCAACTTGGTGAATATTGCTCTGCTCTTACTTAGTTTTACTAAATAATTGGCCAGAGCTGTCGCTTTATTTAGCTGATCATATGTTGGGTTTTCTGGCAGTGGAATCAGAATCTGACTCAGATTGAATTCTGCGCTGTTACCAGTTTGATAAGCGATCTGCGGCACAAGCACGTTCACTTCCTGCGGCGCAATGGCTATTCGCCGCAGAACTTTGCTATTACGCAATTCGCAAAATAGCATATTTTTATAAATTTTCATCCGGTAAGTATTGTAGTCGATGCCATCATAGACTAAGTGACGGCGCAGTTGATCGTTAGTCATGTGGTTATTGGCAGAGATATTATCGAAATTCTGATCTAGCTGTTCATTGCTGATAGTGAGGTTAGCGCGCTGGGCAAGCTGAAACATGATGTTATCCATAATCAACTGGTCACAAACTTGGCGGCGCAGCGTTGCATATGCCGGCAAAGATTGATTAAATTTCTGAGCGCCGCGCATTACCGCAGCCAACATACTGTTAACATCGCTTTCAATTACTATACCGTTGTCTACTACGACTGCAACTTGATCAATGACCTGTGACATAGCAAGGGTGCTATTGGCACCAAAAGCTAGGACTAGGATCAACGTGTTATAATGTTTCACAACTGATATATTATTAGATGAGTTGTTAAGGTGGATGAAGTTTAATATTTAATAAAAAGCCGCTACATTTCGCTGATTGGATTGGGTAACATACCCGATATCAGCATCTGGTTTTTAACTAGGCCAGAATTACTGTTCAAACCACGCAGTTCAATTTTAAATGATACCTTATTATCATAATTACTTGCACTATTTGTAGTATTCCAGCCGGTGATCTTCCGCTCATAGTTCATATTTATCGCCCAGCAGCAGTTATTATATTGCAGGCTGATAAGTTGATTAGTTGGCTGGTTGGTATTATGATCGTGATAATATGCTCCGACAATCGACAATCGCTTAACAAGCGGCCAAATGCCAATGACTCCAACTTGCGAAATGCCTTGTGTATAGCCGTTATGGCTAATACCTGAACATAACTTTTCAAGATATTGCTTACTTACGTAACGGTAGTTTAGCTGTAGTATACGATTATTGTTACACTTATACTCTAACACCGCATGGCCAAGCGTAAAGCGGTTTAGACATGATTCATATTGTAAGTTACCGCGTACTCCCCACTGGTTACTGATACGCCAGGAGCTATCTCCCGCCCATACCCAGCTGCCAATATTATTCCAAGTACTGGTGATATCACCAGTACTTGGCGGTGAGAAGTAATAAATTTTACTAACGGAGGCGTTTAACCGTTCTGCATATTGCGCGTCATAAATTCTGGTAGTAAAGCTATTCATCAATTGGTTGGCAGAAGAAATACGGTCAAGGCCACTGTAGGTACGATCACTGAACATGCCGTAGTAGTTGGTTTGAAGGATTGTGGAGTCATAAACACCAATATCGTTTTGGTAACGATAAGGGACATATAGGTACTGCAGTCGCATCTCCAGCGTTTGCATGTACTTTGGCGCGTAATTCATATTGCGCTCAAACACCAGCGAACCATCTGTTTTGAACTGCGGCAAAACGCGGTTGATAACCCCCTTCAAATGGCGACCAGTAGAAATATTTTTGTTATAATCATCTATATTTTCCTGATAATAATGGGTAGCCATCAGCTTAGTTTCGGTACTCAGCTTCCCCCAACTGTTGGTGATTGGCAGGTTGAGCGTGGGCTCGATATGCAATCGGTAGGATTCGGGATAGTATTGGTTGAGGTTGGTAAATTTTGCTGCCTGACTGAATACTTTTAGGTTAAAAGGACCAAGGTCGTGTTTATAGTAAGTCAAATCTAACTGGGGCGCTGCGTTGTAGGCAGCGCTGCTTTTGTCAAACAACTGAAACTGCTTATAAGATAGTGCGGCGTCCAAATTTTCCTTGGTATAGCCTAAACTAAATTTTTGTATGGCGTAACCATCGGTGGTACTACCATACTTTGAATCAAGATCATCGAAATAATTGTAGTCGCTAACTTTGGTGTAATCGACGTTTAAACGCCAAACTTTATCCTGGACCCCGTTGTGATGCCAATGAAGCAACCAGCGGTTGCGGTGATGATCATCACTAGCGTTATCACTACGGTAAAACCGTTCTTTGGGCAGCCAGTCAAATTCAAACAGCCCCTTTCCCCAAATAGTTAGGTAGCGTAACTCGGTCTGCATCTGGATACCACGTTTACTCAGGTATTTAGGAGTTATTGTAGCGTCGTAGTTGGGCGCCAGATTCAGGTAGTAGGGCGTGCTGAACTCCAAGCCATGATGACTGCCGTATTTAGCATGGGGAATCATCAATCCGGAACGACGTTTGTCACCTACTGGTATTTGTAAATAAGGACTGTAGAATACCGGTACTTTACCAATTTTGAAGCGAGCGTTCCAAATCTTGGCACATTGCCAATGTTTGTCATGAATAAACTCTGAACTAACCAAACTCCAGCTATTGTCTCCTTTTATACAGGAGGTAAAACTGCCGTTTTCTAATATCGTGTAGCGATTACCACGTCGTTTCATTGCAGCCGCGTCGCCACGGCCTGGTCGACCAACCATATAGTAATAACCATGATTGACATCGATATCTTTGTTATTGAGATTAAACCAAGCTTTGGTACCATGCAGTTTAATCTCATTGCTCGCATAATTGACATTGCCGGTAGCAGTAATGGTACACAGAGGCGTTTTATTTTGATCTAAGCGCCTCTGTGTCAGCTGTAATTCATTGGCAGTTAGCGTCATTTTTCTCTGCTGAATTTCAGAGTTATTACTAAACATTGCATGTTTTTGTTCATGCGTTGTAGCTGGTTTTGCCTGTTGCACTGGCTGCTTATTAAGATCGCCATTTGCTATAAGTTTATTATCGTCCAAAAAACCAACAGAACATTGCTCCGCAAGAGCTGCTTGTGCCGACTGGTAAAAGACTGACCCAATAAGGCTGGCAAGCAGCAGCAAGGCTAAACTGTGTTTCATCATCGCGCTGTTGTTTTTGACATTAGTGCTGGAATAGGCACATTCTTAGACTTATAGTATTGTGGTATGGCAATGAATAAAAATTCATTCAGTAAAACCCCTTCTCGCTTAAAACCCATTTTGGTATAGATATGGATTGCTCATGTTATCTTCATCAACAATAAAATACAGCTTATGCAGATTTAGTACCATAAAACCGAAATGTAGCGCTAGGAGGTGCGCCTTGGAAACACTAGCATAGCCTTTTTACCTTGGTGCTCTCTCTGGCGCAAGAATAGAAAATTTGGCGCGCCTATGGGCCTATGGATATAATCGATATCTACCAGGCCAATGGTAATGCCTTGCTTATCAAGAATGAACCGCCGCTCGCTCATATTATGAATATTTTTCTGGTACAGATCTGTTAACTCAACATAGGCTTCGTATGACTCTTCAACCCAGTAGCGCATCATCATTATTATTAAGCTGATGAATAAAATGTAGATCATCACGTTCCAACAGACGCAGCTTGATATTCTGATGCTCCTCAGATATTTGGCTTATTTTTTCATTATTTAACCTCGCATACTAGCGGTGGCAGATAATCATACTGATCAATAATCGGCAATTATAACAATTGCTCACCAAAAAGCCGGCAATAGCAATGGTAACAAAAACTAAGCAACCATGATCTTCGTCAGAAGCCATCGATGCCTAGTCTATTTATCAGCTTTCTGATTGAAAATTAATCAACAAGTAGCCTAAATTAGATAAATTCTACAATACTGTCAAAAAAATAACATGCGAGTTTTTATTGGAAAGTGGCGTTAACAACCACCGCAGAAGCATTTCTGCGCAGTTGTTGCTTTTAGTATTTTTTGGTTCTTTGATGATCATCACTACCTGAACAATCACTATCCATAATGTGGATATACCACAGTCCAAATTGTGAGTTACTATTGTCGACCAGAGTGGCCAAAGCCACTTTCGTTACGTTCGCTGATATTAATGAAGGAGTTAACTAAGTTAAATGTAGCCTGCACAATTGGTATAAAGACCATTTGTGCTATTCGATCCCCTGGTTCAACGATAAAAATTTCTTGGCCGCGATTCCATACTGATACCATTAATGGTCCTTGGTAGTCCGAATCAATCAGTCCAATCATATTTCCCAGGACAATACCGTGCTTATGACCCAGACCGGAACGCGGCATAATCACTGCTGCCAGATTGGGATCGGCAATGTGAATTGCTAGCCCAGTCGGCAGAAGGTGAGTCTCTCCTGGTGCTAGTACCAACGGTTCATCGATACAAGCACGTAAATCAAGACCAGCAGATCCTCTGGTAGCGTAAGCAGGAAGCGGAAAACAATCGCCAAATCGTCGATCAAGTATCTTAACGTCGATGTTGTTCATAATATATTCTGCAAAGTAAGAAGAAATAAAAATTAGCTTTGGTTAAGATGTCTACCTATAGCATACAATCATAAATAATATCAGACTACTGCTCCTCCATAACCAAGTAAAATGGACTGTAACATGGCGAAAACAATTGTTATCATCTTGCTATTGCTGATGAACAGTACAAAATCAATTACAATAATTTATTATGTCACTGTAATCAACAATGTAATCGGCTGTTAGCAGCGAAATATAGCACATATTCGTTTGTTTATGATGTTAAACCACCCATAAACAACAAATGTAGCAGCTACAAATAGCTGGTAAAGGTCCCATAACCAGATCTTTATCGTTGGTGGGATGCATAGGCGCTGTGACCAATGGTTTCTTTTTCCGCAAATATTATGTATGCTACTATTTAATGTTTAAATGTTAGGCGTAGCTTTTTAGATGAACAACATTTGCATATTATATCTTTTGGAAGACACTACGAAATAAAAATTTGCGAGCATAAATTAGCTATAATAGGCGGTTACCAACTATATTACAGCTCGAGCTGAGTTAATTGTTTTGGAGAACGGAGAACATAGATATGTCCAGAGTATGCCAAGTTACTGGCAAGCAACCGGTTAGTGGCAACAATCGCTCCCATGCAATGAATGCTACCAAACGCCGTTTTCTGCCGAATCTGCATTATCACCGTTTTTGGATGGCGCGCGAAAAACGTTTTATCAAGCTACGCGTATCTACCAAAGGTATGCGTGTAATCGACAAGAAGGGCATCGAATTAGTTTTAGCAAATATCCTTATTCGCAGTGAGAAGAGTTAAAGAAACATTAAAATAACAACCAGGAACTGAATCATGGCTAAGGGTGTTCGCGAAAATATTAAGCTGGTTTCTTCTGCTGGTAGTGGTCACTTCTATACCACCACAAAGAACAAGCGCAATAAAGCTGAAAAGATGGAATTAAAAAAATTTGATCCTGTTGTGCGCCAGTATGTGCTTTACAAAGAAGCAAAAATCAAATAATAAATAGCCTCCAGTGCTGAAATCCTGTTGATATTGAGCTTAGTAGCAGATGCCAGAATTGCCGGAAGTTGAAACTTGTCGCCGAGGGATTGCACCTTGGATAACTGGACATGCTATTTTACGAACGGAAGTACGCAATGCGCAACTACGTTGGCCAGTAGACAAAAAAATTATCGCACTACGGGATAGTTATGTGCTTAGCGTACAGCGGCGGGCGAAGTATTTGCTCTTAGAACTTGATCAAGCATGGATTATTATCCATCTTGGTATGTCAGGATGTTTACGGGTTCTGCACCAGCCGCAGCAGCTAGAAAAGCACGATCATATCGATTTAGTCATCAGCAATGGATGTATCATCCGCTATAACGATCCGCGGCGCTTTGGTTCCTGGCTATGGTGCGATAATCTACTCACCAGCCATATGTTGGTCCACCTGGGACCAGAACCACTGAGCGATCAGTTCGATAGCCGATGGCTGTATGCAAAGTCGCGTAATAAACGCACGCCGATTAAGCAGTTACTGATGGATAATAAAATTGTGGTCGGTATCGGCAATATTTATGCGAACGAATCACTATTGGTCGCTGGTATCTTACCAGGCAGATCAGCCCATTCATTAAGTGCAGAAGAAGTTGCAATTGTAGTGAATAGCATTAAACAAGTGTTGATGCGCTCAATTGAGCAGGGTGGTACTACTAGTAGAGATTTTCTACAGCCTAATGGTCAGCCAGGATATTTTATAAAAGAGCTGCAGGTTTACGGCCGGGCTCGCGAACCTTGTAAGACGTGTGGAACACCGATACAGGTAACCAAGCACAACCAAAGGAGCACTTTTTTCTGTTATGAATGTCAGCATTAATTTGTAAAAATAGTACAGAATTAGTGGTCGGATTACGGTACAGCTTGCAATATTGAAGCTCCCAGTAGAAAACTGCTACTTACCCAATTTTTGGCATACTGCATTAATATAACATTGATTTTATCAGTCATAATATTGACTGACTGGCCCGGCGTCGCGGTTACGTATTTTGTTACAATTGTTCGTTCCATAGCAGCCATAAAATCAGGCTCAAGCAAATTCAGCAGGCGCGAAAACGCGCCCTGGTTCTCATGACGGCCGTAGTACAGGCGATCATCCTAATTCTCATGGGTTAGAGACCACAGGTAATTAACCTTAACCAATTAACCAGCTAGCTGGCTATTGCTACACGTATCTTGGACATTAAAATCTGTCGTACAATTAGTACTGGAATTGCGTGCGCTGCTGCTAACAAATTATGACCGCCACGTTGATAAAACTTGGCCACAGCTAGGTTTCATAGGGTTCAATTAGGATATGTTTAGGATATGTTAACATAATCATGTTTTCTTACTTTAATTGCGATTAATGAGCTATCACGTACTTGCCCGTAAGTGGCGACCAAAAAAAATTTCAGATGTAGTAGGTCAGGAGCATGTTCTGACGGTGATAACAAACAGCCTGTCATTAGGCAGGCTCCATCATGCCTATTTTTTATCTGGCACCAGCGGCGTGGGAAAAACGACTATCGCGCGTATTCTGGCGAAAGGAATGAATTGCGCAACAAGCATTACTGCCTCACCTTGTGGTCAATGCGATAATTGCCGTGAAATTGAGCAGGGACGTTTCGTTGATCTGATAGAAATCGATGCCGCCTCGCGTACCAAAGTTGAAGATACCCGTGAGCTACTAGATAATGTCCAGTACGCACCTGCACGCGGAAGATTTAAAATATACCTCATAGATGAGGTACATATGCTTTCCCGTCACAGCTTTAATGCGCTGTTAAACACACTGGAAGAACCGCCAGCGCATGTAAAATTTTTACTAGCAACAACTGAACCGCAGAAAGTACCGTTAACCATTCTGTCACGATGTTTGCAATTTCACTTAAAAGCGCTAGACATTGAGCAAATATGTATCCAACTGACGAAAGTCTTGCAACTAGAACAGATTGCAGCAGAGCCACGTGCGCTGTCACTTCTAGCCCGCGCAGCTAATGGTAGTATGCGTGACGCACTTAGTCTGACCGATCAAGCTATCGCCATGGGGCAAGGAGAGATACGAACTGAAGCAATCCGCCTCATGCTCGGTAAACTTACCACTGAGCAGCCGCTGGCTATTATAGAGGCGCTGCTAGATGCTGACGGTAGCGGCATGCTAGCGCAAATTGCGCAATACGCAGCTCGCGGGATGAATTGGGAAGGTCTGCTTATTGACATTCTCTCATTGCTTCACCGTTTAGCAATGTGGCAAATATTGCCCAACAAATTTAACGATGAGGAAGATCATGGAATATTATCTCGTTTGATTACAGTGGCTAGTCGCCTTCATCCAGAAGATTTACAACTTTATTACCAAACCCTACTGATAGGGCGTAAAGAGCTATCTTTTGCGCCAGACCCGAGGATGGGGGTTGAAATGACCCTCTTGCGTGCACTAGCATTTCATCCAGCCACAGTGGAAGTATTTACTTCCCACCCTCAGGGTGAAACTAATAAATTTAGCGCTGATACATCCCCAGGTAGCACTTCCTTAATGGTTACACCTAGTAGTACCACCCCCCTAGCTGCCAACACTGATGATGATCAGGTCGCAGTTTCACTGTGCTCAGAACCACAAAAAATAGCAGCGGGGCACGCTTGTCATACTAGGATTCCTCCTACACCTGATGATTATTATATCAGGCAGAATGCTAATGGCTTCAATAAAGCTGAAATAGCTATACCAGAGAATAATTCGATTGCTGGCGTTCCACCGGCAGCAGCACAATCATTAACATTTGATCATACTGCTTTGCCAGTAGTAGGTGATATATCTTCCCCACTAGCAGCAGCAGCTACCGTAGATAAAATGGTCATGCAGCAGCCGGTGCATACTGCCATCGACTTGAATAATACGCCTGATTTGTCACTAGCAGGTGATCGCCCATTGCTGGACACAACTACGCAACTATTACATGCCCGCACCGCCTTACTACGCAGTCAGGAGAAAAAAAAAGTATGCACCCACCCAGAACAACCCACTTGCCAGCAAGCTATCAGCAAACTAGCTCGACTGGCAGTAGTAGGCGAACGCACCCCGCCGTGTCAGATGATGATAGAAGGGGAAAAATTGATGCAACAACAAGCTAACAGACCAGTGACTTACCACTGGCGTGCCAAACAACATCCCAACGTTGAATCAGCTCCAGTGACGACTACGCAAAAATTGCGTACTAAGCTTGAACATGAAAAGAAGCAGGAACAAGCGTTATGTCTGGAAGTAGAATTGCTGGAACGCGATTCCTGGGCGGCACAGGTGCATCGACTGGTAATACCCAAGCTAGTGCAGCAGCTGGCCCTAAATTCCTGGAAAGAAGAGTTGGCACCAGGTAAGATATGTCTACACCTACGAACTTCGCATAACCATCTAAATTCTGTTACAGCGCAAATATTACTGCGTGATGCTTTGAGCACCGATATAGGTTTGCCGGTTATATTAACAGTTATGGAAGATGATGAGCTCGCCAATAAAACACCAATGGAATGGCGGTAAAACAATTTATGAAGACAAGCTGATGCTGGCAAGGGGAAAAATTATGGCAGATGCGCATATTAAAATGCTGCAGAGATTATTTGACGCCGAATTAGATGAAGCAAGTATACAACCAGTATAACTATCTATGATTGCAGGGCAAAAAAATATTACTCTGACAGAGTCAATTGTATTGACTTGACTATATTGACGTCAGTAAATCAGATCAATCGCTATACATAGCACAACAAATGCTTGAGCTTTTTGTTAATTATGTCAAATGTTATCGCCGCAAGCGTATCAAACATAGTTGAACTAATGACATAACGACGTAACAGGCCATGCCGGAAAAACTATATTTGAACTAAATTCGCAGCACCAACTAACTAATAAAAGTACCGAAAGACAATATGACGACTGCTGACCGCATCAGCATGTTAAGCAAATTGATTGTACTATATACAGTCTGTTTGATCTTAATATCCTTGTATTTAGATAAGAAGAGGAGGATTGATAAGATGCGTATCATGTTACTGGGCGCTCCAGGTGCTGGCAAAGGCACTCATGCAAAATTTATCATGGATAAGTACAGTATTCCGCAAATTTCTACCGGTAATATACTACGTACCGCTGTGGATGCGCAATCAGAACTAGGTAAGCAAGCCAAAGTTCTCATGGATGCAGGTAAACTAATAAACGATGAACTGATGATCGCACTTGTCACAGAACGCATCAAACAAAACTATTATCGTAATGGATTTGTGCTAGAGGGTTTTCCCCGTACCATGGCCCAGGCTTATGCTCTGAAAGAGGCGGGTATAGTAATGGATTATGTACTTTTCTTCGAAATACCTGATTCAATTATTATTGAACGCATCGTTGGTCGCCGTGTGCATGTACCTTCAGGCAGGATTTATCACGTTAAGTTCAACCCACCTAAACAAGAAGGTAAGGATGATATAACCGGCGAACCATTGACAACCCGCACAGATGATAAGAAGTACACGCTTCATAAACGTTTGATGGAATACTATCAACAAACCGTACCCCTAATTGACTATTATCATCAAGAAGCAGATAAGGGTAAGATAAGATATTACCAGCTCGACAGTACCCGCAATGTGAATGATATCAGCGCCGAACTGACCGCTATTCTTGAGCACGATAACTAACATCATAACTGTTGAAAGATTATAGCATCATAGCAAAGGCTGTGCCAACTGCACTAGCGTAATTAGTGGCTGAGGATATAACCCCAGAAGCAATACTAACAGTGAGCATAGCAGTAACATAATACCACCTGCAGTTAGCGCCCAATTGGAATATGTATCTATTCTGCGGTTTTTCGGTGGAGATAGGTACAGTATAACTACAATACGCAAGTAGTAAATCATTCCAATGATACTACCGACGATCATTGAACCGGTCAGCCAACCTAGATGACTTTTAACTCCTAGTACAATAATGTAGAACTTGTCGATAAAACCTAATGTCATTGGGATCCCCGCAAGCGATAACATCATCACCGTCAACACCGAAGACAAGAGCGGCTTATGCCAAAATAAACCGCGGTAATAATATAACGAATCCACATCCTGGCCGGAGTATGGACTAGACCGCAGGCTAATAACGCCGAACGCCCCTAAGCTTGCTAACATGTACCCTACCAGATATATTCCAACAGTTTCAAACGCCAGCTTATGGGACTGCAATGTCATTAACCCCACTAGTAAATAACCAAGATGGGTCACGGAAGCATAGCCAAGTACCCGTTTAATATTATTTTTTTGGCTAAAGGCCATCATGTTGCCGCACAACATGGAAGCGAAAGCAATAACAGCTAACAAAAAACGTACCACTGCGTTATTTGTCAACGGTGCGTATAGTAAGAAGCGCATAACAGAAGCAAAAATTGCAATTTTATTGGACGTTGCTAGGAAGATTGCAACTGGTGCGGGCGCGCCCTGATAGACATCCGGCGTCCACAAGTGAAAAGGCACCAGTGACAGCTTAAAGCCCAGTCCAATGATCATCATGCCAAAACCTGTCAGCAGCATCGGCTGAGTCAGCATGCCATCATTGAGCGCTTGACCAATACCATTAAAAGAAAGTTGGCCGGTACTGACATATACTAGCGCCATCCCAAATAGCAGGAATGATGAAGCAGCCGAAGACAACAGCGCATATTTTATGCTGGCCTCCAGAGATTTTTTTTGTTTGAACGTGTATCCAACCATGCCGAATAATGGTATAGACATCAGTTCAGCACCAAGGAATAACGTTGTAAGATGATTGGCGTAGGCAAGTAGGATACCGCCTATAGTCGCAATAAGTAATAGTAGATAAAACTCATCGCGGTTACCTGAATACCCAGCAAGCCAAGCGTAAGCAAGAGTACTAGTCGCCAGGCTTACCATCAAAACAAGCCCCGTATAAAATATAGCAAAACCGTCGACACGAATCAGTGGCGTCACATCTAACGGGCCATTACGCACCACGTACCACAGAGATAGCATCGCCATGCTAAGCCCGAGCGTAGTCAGTATGACATTGATAAAGTGCTTGCGTCGCCAAGCAATGCATAACATCACCACTACTACCGTTAACCCAATGATTAACAGCGGTAATAATGCAATCAATTGTTGAACAGTTATGGTCATAGCTAATTTAATTACAGCCTGTTCGTTGCCATAATGGAACAGGCATTGACGGCAAACCAATGTTGAAGATTACTAATTGTGGCAGCTGAGGTATCCATAATTGGCTGCGGGAATAATCCAAGCAGTACTAATAGTAAGACGAGTAACAACATAATCCACCGTTCAAGCAGTGTTATATCAGGTAACGGCTTGGTATATGTTACCGGACCGTAGTACGTACGCTGTATCATAACAAGTGAGTAGATCGATGCAAATATTAGACCAAACGTTGCAATCAACGTAATTACAGGAACTATAGAAAAACTACCGAATAAAATATTAATTTCACCAACAAAATTTCCTGTGCCTGGCATACCGAGCATTGCGACGGCGAAGAATAGCGAGAGTGCAGGAATTAAGCCAAGTCGACCCCACAAACCGCCCATATGCCGCATATCTCTGGTATGTAGGCGCTCATACAGCTGGCCGCAAACAATAAACATGCCGGTTGCCGACAGACCGTGTGCAATCATATGCACTACCGCACCCTGATAGGACAATTGGTTACCGTTGTATATGGCGATCAACATCAAGCCCATGTGGGACAAGCTAGTATAAGCCACGAAACGCTTGATGTCGTTTTGCGCGAATGCTAGCCAGGCGCCGTAAAATATCCCCACTACACCCAGTAACATGGCAATGGGAGCGAACTGGTGCGAAGCGTGGGGAAATAATGGTATACTAAAACGCAACATACCGTAAGCTGCTGTTTTCAACACAATACCCGTCAAGTCTACAGAACCGGCAGTAGGAGCCTGACTGTGGGCGTCTGGTAACCAGCCGTGCAGAGGTACTACCGGCATTTTAACCGCGAAGGCTAAAAAGTAGCCTAGCATCAATAGATACTCTATTCGTTCCGACATGGGAGTACACAAAAGATCTTCATAATTAAAGGTCCAGACACCAGTAGCATTATAGTGCACCAACACCAGGCCAAGGATAGCTACCAACATGAACAAACCACTGGTCTGGGTATAGATAAAAAATTTAGTTACCGTAGTCATACGCGACTTACCACCGTAAGCGTGATGTCCCCATAGGTAGATGAGAAACCACATTGGTACCAACATCATTTCCCAGAAAAAAAAGAAGAGAAACATATCAATGGCCAGCAAAACGCCGATAACAGCACCCAAAATCCACAGCAAATTAAGATAGAAGACACCATTTTCAAGCTGAATTTCCCGCCAGGAGCAGAGAATAGCTAACACCCCTAGCAAACCGGTCATTACTACCATCAGCAACGATAGGCCGTCCAAAGCAAGATGTATGCTGATCCCAAATCGTGGAACCCATGGGATAACATACTCCACCTGCCATTGCGGCAACCCTTGGGCTTTAGCCGGTATGTATCCTCCCAGCCGCCATAACAGCACTGAAAGCATTAGTGTCAGCCCCATAGTAATCAAGGCAATCCACTGAGGTAGTCTGGTACCGAAACGCTCGCATTGCCAACATAGTAGCCCGCCGAGAAAGGGTAGAATAATTAGCCAAGGTAATAGCATGGCGTTTTTTGTCCCTCATTATACAATTACTCGCTACGAGTATCGGCGGTTAAATAGTTTATAACTACCGGCCGCTCTTAGCGGGAAGACGTAAAACGTGGGATATTTAAACAACAACCAAAATACCCACAACGAACACAGTTCCTAAACACAACGATGTTATATACCAACGTAGCTGCCCATTTTCACTTACCGTCAGGCTATGTCCAATCCAGCGTGGCAGCCGAGCTGGAAAATTAATAATAGTTTCTAGCGGATCACGCGCCAGCCGCCGCACAATATTCATATAGGAGTTAACAAATATTCTATTATATAACTGATCGAATCCCCAGTGGTTATACCACCAGACGGTTAATAAACATCCTATTGAACTGGTGGCAAAGGTCTGTATAAGCCGGCTTTTACCGAGCCATAGGGCCATAGCCAGGTAAATACCGATGATAACAACAACGCTAGAAGCAATTTTCATCGCCAAGTGACCTTCATGATCAAACTTGCTGGCTGGCAAGACTCCTGCTAATGGTGGCGTAATCCAGGCTACGATAAAGGTAGAACATACCATCAGTACCAACAGCGACATATGATGACTGATACTACTACAAGCTTGGGTATTGATCTTTGCCTCACCGTGAAATACGATAAATATCATGCGGAATGTATATACTGAAGTTAAGAAGGCCCCAACCATACCAGCTAGCATTAGTAGACTATGGCCACTAGCTAACGTCCCCCATAGGATAGCATCCTTAGAGTAGAAGCTTGCAGTCACAATTGGCATCGCTGATAGCGCTGCACCACCTACCAAACAGCAAAGATAGACTAGCGGCATCGACTTTTTCAAACCCCCAATTTTGAAGATATTTTGCTCGTGGTGACAGGCAAGGATCACTGAACCTGAGGCTAAGAATAATAGTGACTTGAATAAAGCGTGGGTTATTAAGTGATGAATTGCCGCCTCCCATGCTTGCACACTAAGAGCGAGAAACATGTAACCTATTTGGCTCATGGTGGAATAGGCTAGTAAACGTTTGATATCTGTTTGCACTAAAGCGGCTAAACCTGCCAGCATAAGCGTGATCGCACCAATAATCCCCACTATGTACAACACCTCTGGCGCTAGTAAGAACAAGCCATGGGTACGAGCAATAAGATATACGCCAGCGTTCACCATGGTAGCAGCATGGATCAAAGCAGATCCCGGTGTCGGACCGGCCATGGCGTCCAGCAGCCAGTTTTGTAGAGGCAGCTGCGCTGATTTCCCTACCGCACCGCAAAAGATCAGCAAAGTTGCCCACTTAATTGCTAAGGAGCCTTCCACCAGTTTTTTGGGTGCCAGTACCATAAGATCACTAAAATTTAGTGTTCCTAGCTGTTTATAAAGGATAAATAACGCGCAAGCTAGCAACAAATCGCCTATTCGCGTCATGATGAAAGCCTTCATCGCAGCGGTGCCATTTTTTGATTCAGTGTAGTAGAAGCCGATCAGTAGATAGCTGCAAAGCCCAACAACTTCCCAACCTAGATACATCAGCAACAAGTTATCTGCAAGTACCAGTAACAGCATGCTGGCGATAAATAAATTGGTATAGGCGAAAAAACGAGAATAACCATCTTCCCCACGCATGTACCAAGAGGCGTAAAGATGAATAAAAAAACCGATGCCAGTTACGACTGACTGGATCGTCAATGATAAACAGTCAAGACTAAGGGTGATGGAAATTGGTAAATTACCAACAGTAATCCAGTGCCATAGTGTTTGGGTAAAAACAGTTGTTCCTTCGCCAAACGTACTGTAAAAATTCCATCCCACCCAAACTGTAGCCAACGCCGATAGTCCAACGCTGCTAACACCAACTGTTGCCACCATGTTTTCAGACCAGCGACCGCCAGAGAAAGCAAGTAGCAGGAAACCAACCAGGGGAAATAAGATGGTTAAATATAGTAGGTTCATCCGTGCATCTCACTAACTGTATCGATATCCAGGGTACGGTTGAGGTGCAATTGCAACAGCAGTGCTAGGCAGATGCTGGCCTCCACGGCAGCCAAGGTAACCACTAAAATATACATTATCTGACCGTCTGCCTGACCCAAATAGCTGCCGGCAACAATAAAAGCCAGTGCCGATGCGTTGATTGCTATTTCCAGACCCAAGAGCATAAATAGCAAATTACGACGAATAATCATGCCAGTCAGTCCGAGTACAAACAAAATAGCAGCCAGAATGAGACCGTGTGATAATGGGATCATACTTGATCCTCCCCTTCGGTAATCTTGGTTACCTGGTATAGGGGCAAGTTACCTCGATCTTCGCGGCCCAGATGGAACGCAACTACCAGCCCAGCTAATAGCAACATGGAAGCAAGTTCCACAGCCAAAACATATGGACCGAATAGCTCAATGCTAACGGTTTTAGTCGTAATTAGTTCACCCAAGATGCCGTGATTGCCGGTGCCAGCCAGCGCACGGACCAATATTGCAAGCTGCACCAGCGCCAAAATCGACGGTCCGAGCCAGAACTGAGGACGAAGCAGCAAGGCATATTTATTCTTTTCGTGACTGCCGCTTACATTAAGCATCATTACCACGAAGACAAACAATACCATTATAGCACCAGTATAAACGATAATTTCCATAGCTCCGGCGAGGTAGGCACCTAATGAGAAAAATACCCCAGCTATAGCCATTAGCGAAATAATTAAATACAAAAGAGCATGTACCGGCTGGGTATGAGTTATCACGCGTAAAGTAGCTAGCACCGCCACCAAGCCGGAAATATAAAATGCAAATTCCATGCCAGTATCTATCCTTAAGGTAGCAAGTTTTTTACGTCAATCGGTTTAGTCTCTTTTTCCGCCTCGCCTTTGTTTTTGCCAGTGATCGCAATACCAGTCATGCGGTAGAAATTGTATTCTGGATATTTACCAGGCCCCGAAATCAATAAATCGTCTTTTTCATACACTAGATCCTGTCGCTTGAATTCACCCATCTCGAACTCTGGGGTTAGTTGAATAGCAGTGGTTGGACAAGCCTCTTCGCAAAGACCGCAGAAAATACAGCGGGAGAAGTTAATACGGAAGAATTGTGGGTACCAGCGACCGTTTGTGTTTTCTGCTTTTTGCAGCGATATACAGCCGACCGGGCAAGCAACCGCGCACAAGTTACAAGCAACGCAGCGCTCATCGCCGTTAGGATCACGTGTTAACACGATTCTACCACGGAAACGGGACGATGTATTTACTGGTACGTCCGGGTACATGCGCGTTTCACGTTTATTAAAAGCTTGCATTCCAATCATCCAGATGCTACGCAGAGTGGTCCCACAGCCAATCACTAAATCTTTTAATTTCATTATTACTCTAACCCTTAATTAAGGCGTATTATACAAGATGATCGCTGCGGTCGCTAACAGGTTAAGTAGCGTCAGCGGTAGACATATTTTCCAGCCTAGTACCATCACCTGGTCGTAGCGTGGACGGGGTAAAGCCGCGCGTATCAGGGTAAACATCACCATAAAGAACATGGTTTTTACAACGAACCAGAGAAATGGTGGTAACCAAGATCCCTGCCAACCACCAAAGAACAGCGTCACCATCAGTGACGAAATAGTGACGATACTGATATATTCGCCGATGAAGAACATGCCAAACTTCATCCCAGAGTATTCGGTGTGGTAACCAGCAACCAGCTCTTGCTCTGCTTCCGGCTGATCAAATGGATGTCGATGACATACAGCGATACTAGCCAAAGAAAAAGTTATAAAACCACAGAATTGCGGTACCACGTTCCACAGGTGCGACTGCGCATTAACGATATCACCCAGATTGAAAGAACCAGTCTGCGCTACCACGCCCATCATAGACAGACCAAGGAATACTTCATAGCTTAGCGTTTGCACTGAGGCGCGCATAGCCCCTAACAGGGAATATTTGTTATTGCTCGACCAGCCGGCAAATAGCACAGCATAAACTGCTAGCCCAGCCATCATCAAAAAGAATAGTATGCCGATATTGAAATCGGCCACTACCACGGTTGGACTAATTGGCACAATAGCAAAGGTAATTAGCATTGATGTAAAAGCGATAACTGGTGCTAATATAAAAATAACACGGTCGGCGAACGGAGGTATCCAGTCCTCTTTAAAAATGATCTTCAATACATCGGCTAACAGCTGTAACGAACCTCCCCACCCAACGCGATTAGGGCCATAGCGATTTTGAAATAAACCTAACAGACGCCTTTCGATAAAGCTCATGTAGGTACCACAGGTTACTACCGTAAGTAGAATGAATACTACCTTTATCCAACTCATAGTGTAGCAACCCGCAGATCAAAAACGTGCTGTCCTGCAAGGATCGGTGGAATACCAGGCAATCCCAGCGGTAAACCAATTTGACCCTGACTTAGGTGATTGCTAAACCGTACCGGGAGACGTAATTCTAGACCATCACAGGTGAATGCAAGTAACGTACCACTGTCAACACCTATTTTAGCAGCGTCATCTGGGTTCAACATAACATATGGTATTGGCATCCGTTCCTGGATCACAGGAGAATGCTGCGAAGTCTCATCACTGCCGAATAGGTGCCAATAGGGAGCAATCAGCCAACTACCGTCCTCGGCCTGAGTGAAAGCGTCCGGAATATTACTGAAGTAGTCCAGCAGTACCTCACCAGCTTCAAAAAGCCTCACTCCCGGGTCACCGTGGCATAAATGACCGCCTACTTCATTCTGAAATTTGTTCCAGGCCTGTGGTGAGTTCCAGCCAGGTGCCCAAGCAAAAGCCACATGTTGGCGGGGCGCTTTAGTTGCATTGTTACCCTCCATGGAGAAGGAAAACATGGTATCATGATCCTGTGGTGCGCGCTGTTCATGCACATTAATATTGGCCAGCATAGCAGTTCGTCCGCTGTAGCAGTGTGGCGCCCGCGCAAGTTTCTGGCCATGAATGCGAAAGCTAGCTTCCGGTGCAGCGGACTTGATCCCAGCCAGTTGTGGTAGTGCCTTTGCCGCTGCATCGATAATATGGTCCAGCTGCGTCCAGTCAAGCTGGTGGCGGTTTAGATAAGCCGATTGCAGCGAATGTAGCCAGCGCCAACTTTCCCGTATGATTACTTTATCATCATAGTATGAAGGATCATAAACCTGAA
Source organism: Candidatus Moranella endobia PCIT (assembly GCF_000219175.1). Taxonomy (GTDB): domain Bacteria; phylum Pseudomonadota; class Gammaproteobacteria; order Enterobacterales; family Enterobacteriaceae; genus Moranella; species Moranella endobia. The sequence goes on from NC_015735.1 coordinate 75,385, forward strand.
AGAAGCGCTGCGCGCGACCTTCCTGATTAATTAGTGTACCGTCACTTTCGGCAAAGCTAGCCGCAGACAGGATAAGATGTGCCTTATCGTGTAGTGCAGTATATTGGTGATCCAACACAATAAGGTTATTAACTTTGGCTAACGCCGCTTCGATGCTCGCAGCTGGCGCATGGCGATAAAGATCATTTTCCAGCACGATAACACTATCCGCTGCACCCTGCTCCAGGGCATTTAGAGCATCATCCAGTCTACCACCTTCCATCATTGCTAGACCCATGCTGTTGGCGCTAGCGGCGATAAAGCTAATACCAACATCTTTACCAATACTTCTCAAGGCGCGGGCAACATTAGCGGAAGCGGCGATCACCGCTTCGCTTCCAGCATGGCTACCAGAGATAATCAGCGGCTTGCGTGCGCTGGCTAGCGCCAGCACCACCAAGTTTATTTTGCGCTTGAGCCATGCATTCAAGCCAGTTACAGCAGGCGCCGTTTCGTCCAGCGCATGAGCGATAGCAAAACCAAACCGCGCCTGATCATCCACCGGAGCGCAATAGCTCCAGGTAGCAATATCATCCAGGCTAGTTTTGTCAACATTAGTAACAAACAGCGGATGCTTAGCATTTTGGCCGATATTACTGATGGCGGCTATCTGCCAATCTGCAAATTTTTGAGCTGCGGCCATTTCCCTTGCCTTGCCTTTCACGGCCTGACGTACCGCCAGTGCGGCGCGCGCTCCTGTTTGAGTCAAGTCCTCCCCAAGCACAAGTACCGCATCGTAATTTTCTATTTCACGTAATGATGGTGTGCGGATGCCGCCATAGCGCAAAACATTAATTATCAGTTCCAACTGGTTGTGTTCACCGCCTGCTACACCATTATAGAAATTCTCTGGACCTACTAGTTCGCGCAGAGCGAAATTGCTTTCGATACTTGCTCGTGCAGAGCCGATCCCTATGATTTTGCTTGCCTGGCGCAGCGCAGCAGCGGCGCTATGCATTGCCTGGTTGGCGTTGAGCGCAATCCAGGTGTCGCCGCGCCGCTGCAGTGGTTGACGTGGACGTTTTGTTAGATTGACGTAGCCGTAGCCGAAACGTCCGCGATCACACAGAAAATAATGGTTGACGCTGCCATTATAGCGGTTTTCAATTCGTCGCAGTTCTCCATATCGTTCACCAGGGCTGGTGTTACAGCCAATACTACACTGTTGACATATGCTGGGGGCAAACTGCATATCCCATTTACGGTTATAGCGCTCAGAATGAGTTTTGTCGGTAAAAACTCCTGTCGGGCAGATTTCCACCAGATTACCAGAGAACTCACTCTCCAGCACTCCTTCATGAGGACGGCCGAAATAAACATTGTCATGGACACCATACACGCCAAAATCGACGCCGTCGGCGTAATCCTTATAGTAGCGGACGCAGCGGTAGCAAGTGATACAACGGTTCATGTCATGGGAAATAAACGGTCCCAAATACTGATTGCGATGGGTGTGCTTAGTAAAGCGGTAGCGACGAAAATTATGCCCGGTCATAACCGTCATATCCTGCAAGTGGCAGTTACCACCCTCTGCACAAACGGGACAATCATGCGGATGATTAATCATTAACAACTCTACTACCATTTTGCGGAACTGTTGTGCTTCATCATCAAAGATAGAAATAACAAGACCATCAGTGGCTGGAACCATACAGGACATTACCAATTTGCCCCTAGTATCATCGGAGTTTTGGTATTGCTTGACAGCGCACTGTCGACAAGAACCGACGCTACCAAGCGCAGGATGCCAGCAAAAGTAAGGAATATCGAGACCTAGAGATAGACAAGTTGCCAATAAATTATCAGATTCGTTAACCGCGTATTCTTTACCATCTACATTAATGGTAGCCATAATAAGCATGCTCAGGTGAGATCCACTCATCAAAGTGGGCGTTAATTAAAAATGTGCTAAGAGGGGGCAGCAAAGCACTTGCTCTATCTTGCTAGATCTGCCCGATTTACCAACGCAATTGTAATAGATTAGGCTGAACGCCAGCGATGGCGCGGACATTATTAAATAAATCGGTTCTGATGCCAGCTTCAAATTCGGCGCGAAAATATTTAAGCGCGCTTTGCAGCGGCTCAACTGCTCCAGTAGCATGGGCGCAAAAAACTTTGCCAGGACCAAGGAAGCGGCATAGCTGATCAATAGTTTCAATATCGCCCGGCTGACCGTGACCGTTTTCTAGAGCACGTAGCAGTTGGACAATCCAAGGCAGTCCATTTCGGCATGGCGTACACCAACCGCAAGATTCACGAGCGAAAAACTCTTCAAGATTGCGTGTTAATGAAACCATGTTTATTTTATTGTCCACAGCTATTGCCAACGCGGTACCGAGCCTACTACCAGCCTTTAAGATGTGCTCAAAGTCCATCGGTAGATCCAAATAATCCGGTGGAAGAAAGTCGGTTCCGGCACCACCTGGCTGCCATGCTTTCAAGGTCAATCCATTGTGCATGCCACCGGCGTAATCCTCTAGGAGCTCGCGCGCGGTAATGCCAAATGGCAGCTCCCAGACGCCAGGATTTTTTACTCGTCCAGAGAAACCCATCAACTTAGTACCAGAGTCGATGCTATTACTGGAGGAAAGACCTTGATACCAGTCAACTCCATGCTCTAAAATTGCGGGCAAATTACATAAGGTTTCGACGTTATTAATACAGGTTGGTTTGCCCCAAGCACCGGCGCTAGTGGGAAATGGTGGTTTGGAGCGTGGATTAGCACGCCGTCCTTCCAGCGAATTAATGAGCGCTGTTTCTTCGCCGCAGATATAGCGACCAGCACCAGTGTGGATGAGTAGTTCTAAATCAAAACCGCTACCCAGAATATTTTTGCCTAACAAGCCTGCATCTGTTGCCTCGGCAATCGCGCGACGCAAATGCACGGCTGCTGCAATATACTCACCGCGCAGAAAAATATAGCCACGGTATGTTCTGAGAGCAAAGGAGGCTATCAACATACCCTCTACTAACAGGTGAGGCAACTGTTCCATGAGTAGACGGTCTTTATAAGTACCAGGTTCCATTTCATCAGCATTGCACAGCAAATAACGAATGTTAATGGCTGGATCTTGTGGCATTAGGCTCCACTTCAAACCAGTGGGAAAACCAGCACCGCCGCGTCCTTTCAAGCCTGAATCTTTCACAATTTTTATGATATTGTCCTGCGCAAGACTACTCAGTGCCTTGCGCGCACCAAAATAACCATTTTTACTTTGATATTCTTCTAACCACACCGGCTGCTGATCATCACGAAGCCGCCAGGTTAACGGGTGTGTTTCTGCTAAGTTAACAATAGGTTTGTTCATCGATATTGCTCAAGCAGAGAGCCAAGACATTCCGGCGTCAGATGTACGTGGGTATCTTCATTCACAAGCATAGTTGGACCCTTGTCGCAATTACCTAAACAACAGATTGGCAGCAGTGTGAACTTACCGTCAGAAGTTGTCTGACCAGGCTTAATATTCAATAACTGCTCAAGAGCAGCTTGAATTGCCTGATAACCATTAATATAGCAGACGACACTATCGCAATACCGGATAACGTGGCGGCCGACCGGCTGACGGAAAATCTGACTATAGAAAGTTGCTACATCTTCAACATCACTGCCGGAAATGCCTAGCAATTTGGCAATGGCAAATATCGCCCCATCTGGTACCCAGCCGCGATTTTTCTGAACAATTTTAAGCGCTTCTATCGAAGCGGCGCGCGCATCTTCGTAATTTTGCTTTTCATGCTCAATTGCTTCTTGCTCATCGCTACTAAGCTCGAATATTTCGGTTGAGATGTCTAGCTCTACTGCCGCATGCTTTGGAATATGTTGTTGCATAATCTTTATCGGTCCACATCAGACATCACAAAATCAATACTGCCTAGATATGCGATCAAATCAGACAATAGACTACCGCGTATTACCGAGGGAATCTGTTGTAAATGAGGAAAACTAGGGGTACGAATGCGTGTCCGGTAACTCATCGTGTTACCATCACTGGTTAAATAATAACTATTGATGCCCTTGGTGGCTTCAATCATTTGAAATGATTCATTAGCTGGCATCACTGGTCCCCAGGAAACCTGGAGAAAGTGCGTAATCAAAGTTTCTATGTGTTGCAACGTGCGCTCCTTTGGTGGCGGAGTTGTTAGCGGATGGTCTGCCTTGAATGGCCCCATCGGCATATTGTTCAGACACTGTTCAAGAATACGTAGACTTTGGCGTATCTCTTCCAACTTCAGCATAACACGACTGTAGCAGTCGCTTATGCCATTGCCAATTGGTACTTCGAAGTCAAAATGTTCATAACCGGAATAAGGGCGCCATTTTCGCACGTCGAAATTGATACCAGTCGCGCGTAGCGCCGCGCCAGTAACCGCCCATTCTAACGCTTCTTTTGCGCCGTAGGCGGCAACGCCCTCTGTACGAGCACGTAGAACACTGTTCCTCAAAGCTACTTTGACATAGTTATCCAAACGTTTTGGCAGCCAGTCAAGACATTCACGCAGCAGAACTTCCCAACCACGCGGCAGATCTTGCGCTACACCACCGATACGAAACCAGGCTGGATGCATACGAAAACCAGTAATCGCCTCGACGACATCATAAATTTTTTGACGATCTGTAAACATCAGAAATACTGGCGTCATACCACCTATGTCCTGAATATAGGTACTAATATACAGAAGATGGCTATTGATGCGGAATAGCTCAGATAGCATCACCCGTATTACGTTAACGCGTTCTGGTACTACGATACCAGCTAACTTTTCTACTGCAAGTACGTACGGCATTTCATTGACGCAACCACCTAGATATTCGACACGGTCAGTATAGGGAATATAGCTATGCCAGGATTGTCGCTCACCCATCTTTTCGGCACCGCGGTGGTGATAACCAATATCTGGCACACAATCAACAATTTCTTCGCCGTTAAGCTGCAAAATGATGCGGAAGGCGCCGTGGGATGAAGGGTGATTTGGCCCAAAATTGAGGAACATACATTCCTCGTTACCATTGCTGCGCTTCATGCCCCAATCTTCAGGCTTGAAAATTAGCCCTTCCATCTCCAAATCTGCTTGTTGCTTAGTGAGAATAAAGGGATCAAATTCAGTAGCGCGTGCCGGGTAATCTTTACGAAGTGGATGTCCAGTCCAGTTTTTCGGCATTATGATGCGTGTTAGGTGCGGATGGCCTTCAAATGTTACGCCAAACATGTCCCAGGTTTCGCGCTCATACCAGTTAGCATTAGGGAAAATATTGGTGCAGGTTGGTAGACGCAAATCTTTTTCCATTAGCGCTACCTTTAACATAATATCGCTATTACGTTCAATAGAAATCAAATGATAAAAAATAGTAAAATCTGCTGCTGGTAAGCCATTCCTGTGGGTACGCAGGCGCTCGTCTACCCCATGCAAGTCATATAGCATAACATATGGTTGCGGTAATGTTTTCAACAAAAGCATTATACAAATGATTTGCTCACGCTTAACCCAAACTACTGGAATACCGGTACGAGTAGGTTGCATACTGATCAAACCAGAACCGAAATGTTTATGCAACTCGCCAAATACTGGATCATCTTTATGATCCGGTATTTGGTAGTCTGAATTATGCCTTATCGATGCTATCATAATTACTGTTATATTTAATTTATCTAGTAGTAGCTAAAGCTAACATACGTATCCGCAAATTAGATTTCTTCTGGATTACGTAGATGGGTAACATTGATACGCTCACCATACTTACGTTGACGTTCCGAATCTATATTTGCACGGTATATGCCCTGATCACCAACCACCCAGGATAACGGACGACGTTCTTTGCTGATAGAATCTTTAAGTAGCAGTAGCGCTTGAATATATGCCTCAGGGCGTGGCGGACATCCTGGAATATATACATCTACTGGTAGAAATTTATCTACTCCCTGTACTACGGAATAAATATCGTACATACCACCGGAATTGGCACAAGCTCCCATGGAAATAACCCATTTGGGTTCCAGCATCTGGTCGTACAAACGCTGGATGATGGGAACCATCTTCGTAAAAGGCGTTCCAGCTACTACCATGAAATCTGCCTGCCGCGGTGAGGCACGTATAACTTCAGCTCCAAAGCGAGCAACGTCATGCACAGCGGTAAAAGCAGTAGTCATTTCAACATAGCAACAAGATAAACCAAAATTATAGGGCCAAAGCGAATTACTGCGTCCCCAGTTCACAGCATTGTGCAGCACACTCTTCAACTTGCTTAAATAAACACTACTTTGAACATGTTGTTCCAGCGGATCTGCCACAATTTTCTCCTTTTGCAAAGGATATCGTTCATGGTTGCCTTCTGGCTCAGCGCGGGTGAGGGTGTAATCCATTTTACAACCTCGCTATGACTGATAAAAAGATTGTGAATTGCCAATTGGACATACTGAACGCCCTAGGCGCAACAACCTAGATCGTTCCGGCGTCCAATCAAGTGCACCAATACCAATCAAGTAAAATAAACCAGACAAAAGAATAACAATAAAGATTGTTGCCTCAATAAAACCAATCCAGCCTACTTCACGTACCGCAATGGACCAGGTATATAAATATAGTGCTTCAACGTCAAAAATAACAAAAAACATCGCTACTAAGTAGAATTTGGCGGGAAAAAGCAATCTTGCGGTTCCAAAAGGATCAATCCCAGATTCAAATGGTATGTTTTTTGTTCTTGCCTGGGCACGTCCACCTAGCAGAGAACCTAAAATGAGCATAACCGTACATAATCCAAACGTACTCAGAAAGAATATGATAACAGCCCAAGAATGAATGTTAATAACTGTAGTTAGAGACATTTTATGTTACCCATGTCAAATGACAATTTGAAGCTTATTATTTAACATTAACAATGTTAATGGTAAAAAAACTAATCTAAAAAAACATAATAAATGTGTAAACTAGCAATCGTTCGTCTAATTTTACTAATGTAACGAACAAAGACTATTAAAGCAGACTATAAATATTATTCTTACACTTATTTTTAACTAGCAGTAGATAAATTTTACGTTGAGTACTTTAAGTAGGTATCTAAAATAACTGTAGGTGGAATTGATTGGCTACTGGGGACGAAGTCAGATAACGTTAAGCGAATAGTACTCCACGGTTAATATGCTAGCTAATACGCAGCATATTTTATTTCTGTTTGCCGTTTTAACCCTACCTAACTAAATATACCAGTCGAACTAGGTTAAAGACAAGTGGTTAACCTGTCCTCTACCAATTAAAGTTGATGGTTGATGAAAGATAAAAATTTTGTTTACATAGATTGTATTTAGAACTTTACTTAAAAAGTTTTATTAAGACTACCTATGTCTTAGACGTCTACTACATTAGTAGTATTTTAACATGATGTACGAATATGTCAAGGTTACTATTTCTAGTGTTTGATACTTTAGGTAAATATAATTGGTTCGTTTAAGACAGGATTATACTTTAATTATGTTTAAAAAAATTCGTGGTATTTTTTCCAATGATTTATCAATTGACCTTGGTACGGCCAATACTCTTATTTATGTTAAAGGACAGGGTATTATACTGAATGAACCTTCAGTCGTAGCTATTCGTCAAGATCGTGCTGGTTCTCCCAAAAGAGTTGCGGCAGTTGGCCATGAAGCAAAACAAATGCTAGGACGGACGCCTGGTAATATTGCGGCTATCCGTCCAATGAAAGATGGTGTTATAGCCGACTTCTTTGTTACTGAAAAAATGCTGCAGCATTTTATCAAACAGGTTCACAGTAATAGCTTCATGCGACCCAGCCCACGCGTATTAGTGTGTGTGCCAGTAGGAGCCACTCAAGTAGAACGCCGTGCAATTCGCGAATCAGCCCAAGGCGCTGGCGCTCGTAAAGTACTTTTGATCGAAGAACCGATGGCCGCGGCAATTGGTGCCGGCATGCCGGTCTCCGAAGCAACTGGATCGATGGTAGTAGATATTGGTGGCGGTACTACTGAGGTTGCAGTCATCTCACTTAATGGTGTCGTGTACTCTTCTTCCGTGCGTATTGGCGGCGATCGCTTTGATGAAGCTATCATTAGCTATGTACGCCGAAATTACGGCTCTCTTATTGGCGAAGCCACAGCTGAGCGTATTAAACACATGATTGGATCTGCCTATCCAGACGACAATGAAGTGCGCAATATTGAGGTACGCGGCCGTAATATGGCAGAAGGTGTGCCGCGCAGCTTCAATTTGAACTCAAATGAAATACTAGAAGCACTACAGGAACCGTTAACTGGTATTGTTAGTGCTGTGATGGTAGCGCTGGAACAATGCCCTCCGGAGCTCGCATCTGATATTTCAGAGCGCGGTATGGTCCTTACAGGCGGGGGTGCACTGTTGCGTAATCTTGAGCAACTTCTGAAGGAAGAAACTGGCATTCCCGTGGTTGCAGCAGAAGATCCTCTAACCTGTGTCGCTCGCGGCGGTGGTAAGGCGCTGGAGATGATCGATATGCACGGCGGTGATTTATTTAGTGAAGAATAAATAATATGTATCTAAACATAGAATAATAGTCCGAGCAAATATAGGCTTTGCCGGCGGGATATAGTTTTGTTAATAAAACGTATAGTGTATGAAGTCTATTTTCAGCAGAGGTGCTTCTCTGCAACCGAGATTTTTGCTGACATTGATGATAGCTATTGTTGCCATCATTGCCGATAGTAGGCTGTTAGTTAAAATCCGTACGGATACAGTTGTCAGTCCCTTCTTTTTGTTGGCAAAAAATTCGCGTCAGATGCTGGATAATGTTTTACAGACACTAGCGAACCGCACCCAAATGAAGCTAGAAAACCGTGCACTACGTCATGAGTTGCTATTTAAAAATAGTGAACTATTACTACTAGGTCAGTATCAACAGGAAAATGCTTGGCTGAACGAACTACTGAGGTTCGCCCTGGCCCAAGAACACAAGATGATTACCAAAGTAATTACTGCCAGTACTGATCCTTATAGTAATCAGTTAGTAATCGACAAGGGTATTGATAATGGCATTTATATCAGCCAACCAGTTATCAATAACAAAGGTGTGGTGGGACAGGTAATCTACGTAAGTAAGTTTACTAGTCGTGTATTGTTGATATGCGATGCATCTCACGCACTGCCAATACAAGTTCTACGTAACGGTATTCGCGTAATAATTACTGGCCATGGCTGTGCAGAAGAGTTAAAAATAGAGTATTTACCATATAATATCGATATTCGCGTTGGCGATATGCTAGTAACTTCTGGTTTAGATGGTTACTTCCTGGAAGGATATCCGGTAGCAGTAGTTTCATCGGTAAAAATTGATCCTCAACGCGCTTATACAGTTATTCATGCACGCCCAACTGCTAACCTACAGAGACTAAACTATTTGCTGTTGTTATGGGATATAGATCATAGTAGCAAAGTGCCATATTACCCTTACAAAGGGCATAGGATAGTAGTTCATAACAGTTTGATATAACTACTAATCAAATAGGTATTGCTGTAGCAGCTGCCTAACATAATAGGAATACACTACCAGCTATGTGCGATGGCGCTAGACACTGATTCTGATATTGTTCTCATTGACCACTAAAACTAAGATGATAGTCTGCTGATAGTTGAATTTTTTTATTAATCTTTAATTTAACTAATGAATATTTTGGAACAGTTTTGTGGATGGCCTATTATGGTATGGACTGTTTTTACTAAGGATCTTCTTAACAGAAGATCCTTAGTAAAACATATAGTAAATGTACAAATTAAGCAATAATCAAGAAATAACTAGTCTTTTAACCAATATGAGTCAGACCGTTCATATACGACTGTATAACAACCGGTATTTTAATACGTCCATCTGCTAACTGATAGTTTTCCAGTACCGCCATCAAAGTTCGACCAACAGCAAGTCCAGATCCGTTAAGGGTATGTACTAGCTGTAGTTTTTTTTTATGTTTGCTACGATAACGCACCTGCATACGGCGCGCCTGGAAATCACCTATATTAGAGCAGGAGGAAATTTCTCGGTAGGTATTTTGTGCGGGCAACCATACTTCAAGATCGTAAGTTTTGCAGGAAGCAAAACCCAGATCGCCAGTACACAGCAAGACTTTACGGTATGGTAACTGCAGCAATTGCAGCACCTTTTCGGCATGACCAGTTATCTCTTCTAGAGCTTGCATCGATTGTGACGGTTTCACTACTTGCACAATTTCTACTTTGTCGAACTGATGCATGCGAATTAGCCCGTGGGTATCGCGACCATAAGAGCCAGCTTCGTAGCGGAAACACGGTGTATGTGCAGTCATTTTCAGCGGTAATATATTTTCTTCAATTATCTCATTGCGTCTTAAGTTAATTAACGGTACTTCCGCAGTTGGAATCAGAGCATAGGTATGGGTTTCAACTTCTTCACTGAAAGGCTGGGCATAAAATAGATCAGCAGCAAACTTCGGTAGTTGTCCAGTTCCGTATAATGAAGATTGATTCGCTAGATAAGGTAGATAATGTTCAATATAGCCGTGTTGTTCAGTATGAAGATCCAACATGAACTGAGTTAAAGCCCGGTGTAAGCAGGCAATTTTACCTCGCATTACTACAAAACGTGAGCCAGTTAACTTCACCGCCGCGGCAAAATCTAGCCCGCCAGACATTTCACCCAACTCCACATGATCGCGAATGGGGAAATCGTATTTTTGTTGTTCACCCCAGCGTGAAACCTCCAAATTATCATGTTCATTAAAGCCATCTGGCACATCATCGGAGGGTAGATTGGGCAAAGACAGCGCGTATTCAAGGATTTCGTTCTTTATACTTTCTAATGCTATTTTAGTAGTATTCAAACGAACACATAACTGATTGCTCTCTTGGCGCAGTGATTCTAGATCTTCACCACGATATTTAGCAGCACCGATTGCCTTAGAATATGCATTGCGTTTAGCTTGTAGATGTTCAGTTTCAACCTGGAGCACTTTGCGTTGCGCCTCTTGCTTACGCACGTAAGTTACATCAAGTTTGCATTTTCTTCGAGCTAATTTTTCCGTGACTACGTCTAGATCATTACGCAGTAAATGGGGATCAAGCATGCTAGTCCTATAATGATGATTATTAGATGTGCGATTACACTATAAAGTTATAGCAGTGCTCAGTTCCGAGCGGCGGATACTAATCCATAATTTTTTAAATGCTACCGTAACCGTGAGTTTTGTAGCTTGTGAATAGGTAATTTCATCTCGTGCGACTAGATAAGCAATATTCTTAACTTTGTATTTTCTAGCCCGTACCTTGTTGATAAATCAGTAAAGCAAAATGGTCTGGTCAAATATAATTAATCAGAACTATTTTACATGGCAAGGTAATCATTCTAAATATTATACAATAATAAGCAAAAAATTAATAAATAAATCTCGGCTCTATATGACTTGAGTTATTATATTAGATAAATATACCTCCATCAAAAAGAGCAAAAAACAATAACAAAGGGTGCTATCACACCATACCATTTTCACATTATTGGTAAGCTGATTCAGCCAGTGATTTGTGCATGCATTTCCTGCAACGAAATAACTTGCGCAGTGGCATCGGCGTCCAGAGACATCACAGTAGCTAATCCACCATTTAAAGTAGTATCATAATGCACTTTATACTGCAAAGCACTACGACGAATTAGTTTCGAATCCTCTATTGCCTGACGACCGGAGGTTGTATTAATAATGTAGCTGTATTCACCGTTTTTTATTCTATCCTGAATATGTGGTCGTCCTTCATGAACTTTATTAACTAAACGCGAGTTGATACCAGATTCACCTAGAATCATTGCCGTGCCATAGGTAGCATCTATCTTAAAGCCGTGTTTAATAAGCTTAGTCGCTAAATCCACCACTCGAGCTTTATCATTATCACGAACAGATAATAGCGCGCGACCACTGTGCTCCATGCGAGACTGAATACCGAGCATTGCCTTGGCAAAGGCTTCAGAAAAAGTACGGCCAACTCCCATCACTTCACCAGTAGAACGCATTTCTGGCCCTAGGATAGGATCAACTTCAGGAAATTTATAAAACGGTAGTACCACCTCTTTCACGGAGTAGTAAGGTGGTATGATTTCACGTGTTACACCCTGTTCTGCGAGTGATTTACCAACCATAACCCGTGCAGCTACTTTTGCCAAAGCTACGCCAGTAGCTTTGGACAAAAATGGTATCGTGCGCGCGGCGCGTGGGTTGACCTCAATTAGGTACACTTCATGGTTTTTCACCGCGAACTGAACATTTATCAAGCCCTTGACTTGCAGCTCAATAGCAATTTTTTCTACTTGCTGGCGCATAACATTTTGAATTTCATGGTTTAGCGTGTACGCTGGTAATGAACAAGCAGAGTCACCAGAGTGCACACCAGCCTGCTCAATATGTTCCATAATGCCGCCGATGAGCAAGTTTTCACCATCGTAAACTGCGTCTACATCTACTTCTACCGCATCATCTAGGAAACGGTCAAGCAATACCGGTGCATTGTTAGATACTTGAATCGCACTATTGAAGTAGCGCAGTAGATCCGTGTCGTCGTAGACGATTTCCATTGCTCTGCCGCCAAGAACGTAAGAAGGACGAACAACCAGTGGATAACCGATATTGGCGGCTTCTTCTAATGCTTGTTCAATAGTTGTGACTGTAGTATTAGCTGGTTGTTTTAACCCCAACCGCTCGACCAACTGCTGGAAACGCCCCCGGTCTTCTGCTTGGTCTATAGAATCAGGGCTGGTGCCAATTACTGGTACACCGAAAGCTTCCAGCGCGCTAGCTAATCTTAGCGGTGTTTGGCCGCCGTACTGTACAATAATGCCATGGGGCTTTTCGATACGAACAATTTCTAGGACGTCTTCTAACGTTACTGGTTCAAAGTAAAGACGATCTGAAGTATCGTAATCGGTTGACACTGTTTCAGGGTTACAGTTTACCATGATTATTTCGTAACCGTTTTCTCGCAACGCCAATGAAGCGTGTACACAGCAGTAGTCAAACTCAATGCCTTGACCTATTCGGTTCGGACCACCACCTAGCACCATAATTTTTTGTCGATCTGTATGTGGCTTAGATTCACATTCTGCTTCATAGGTTGAGTACATATAGGCAGTATCGGTAGCGAATTCGGCAGCGCAGGTATCGACACGTTTATACACTGGGTGTAAATTATAGCTTTCGCGCAATTTACGAATGTCAGCTTCTGAAATACCAACTAAAGTTGCTAACCGCGCATCGGAAAAGCCTTTACTTTTTAACTTACTAAGATAATCGGCGCTAAGGGCAGTAACACCACGCTCTACCAAATCGTTTTCAAATATGACCAACTCCTCAATTTGCACTAGGAACCAACGGTCGATATGAGTCAAGTTAAATACCGCCTCGACAGACATGCCAAAGCGGAAAGCATCTGCTATATACCATATGCGTCTACTTCCCGCGTCTTTTAGCTCGCGCCTTATAGTAATCAAAGCTTCAGGATCATCACGGTTGACGACTGGATCGAAACCGCTAGCGCCTACTTCCAGTCCGCGCAGTGCTTTTTGTAGCGACTCTTGCTGGGTGCGACCAATAGCCATGACTTCGCCCACAGATTTCATCTGAGTAGTCAGACGGTCATTGGTACCAGCGAGTTTCTCAAAGTTGAATCGTGGAATTTTAGTAACAACGTAATCAATCGACGGTTCGAAAGAGGCAGGCGTGCGGCCACCGTTGATGTCATTCAACAACTCATCAAGAGTATACCCAACAGCCAATTTAGTTGCCACTTTGGCGATAGGGAAACCGGTAGCCTTAGAAGCAAGTGCTGAGGAGCGAGAAACACGAGGGTTCATCTCAATAATTACAAGACGTCCCGTGTTTGGATTGACTGCAAATTGAACGTTAGATCCACCAGTTTCGACACCAATTTCACGTAATACCGCCATGGCTGCATTACGCATAATTTGGTATTCTTTATCACTCAGGGTTTGCGCTGGCGCTACAGTTATAGAGTCTCCGGTGTGTATGCCCATTGGATCAACATTTTCAATAGAACAAACTATAATGCAGTTATCTTTTTTATCGCGCATCACTTCCAATTCATATTCTTTCCAACCAATAAGCGATTCATCAATTATCAGTTCGGTGGTAGGTGACAGATCCAGACCACGCTCGCAAATCTTCTCAAACTCTTCGCTATTATAGGCAATACCACCACCGGTTCCACCCATAGTGAAGGACGGGCGTATAATGCATGGAAATTCAACAGTTTTCGCCACTGCAAATGCTTCATCCATGGTATGGGCAATTCCGGAGCGGGCAGTTTCTAGACCAATTTTTTTCATCGCCTGAGCAAATTGCTGACGGTCTTCCGCTTTATTGATTGCGTTAGCAGTAGCGCCGATCATTTCTACACAAAACTCGGTCAACACCCCCGTTCTCTCTAGTTCGAGCGAACAGTTTAGCGCCGTCTGGCCACCCATAGTCGGTAACAACGCATCTGGCCGCTCTTTTGCAATAATTTTACGAACTATTTCCCAATTAATTGGCTCAATATAAGTAGCATCAGCTATATCAGGATCGGTCATAATAGTGGCAGGGTTAGAATTAACTAACACTACGCGATAGCCCTCTTCGCGTAGAGCTTTGCAAGCTTGAGTACCAGAATAATCAAATTCGCACGCCTGGCCGATAATGATTGGGCCGGCGCCCAGGATCAGGATTTTGTTTAGATCGATACGTTTTGGCATCTCATACTCTTGATACGTTATGTGTCAAATTAAGGAAGGAAGATGGTCTATATATGAGCTGATCTCAAATAGTAGGCTGTAAGCGATAAGAACTGATGAGATCAATAAAATGGTTAAATAATGGCGAGGCATCCTGTGGTCCAGGACTAGCTTCGGGATGACCCTGAAAACTGAATGCTGGCTTATCTATGCGGTGTAAACCCTGTAGCGTGCCATCAAAAAGTGACTTATGGGTTACCCTGAGCATTACTGGTAGTGTCTTTTCCTCTACCGCAAAACCATGGTTCTGGGCGGTAATCATTACTCTGTCCGTATCCAAATCTTTTACCGGATGATTACTACCGTGGTGACCAAACTGCAGCTTAACTGTCTTAGCACCGCTTGCCAAAGCGAGTAATTGATGGCCTAGGCAAATACCAAATATTGGAATTTCGGTAGTAAGAAAAGTTTTGATAGCATTAACCGCGTAATCGCATGATTCGGGATCGCCCGGACCATTGGACAAAAAAATACCATCAGGATTCATCATGAGAACAGTTTTAGGTGGAGTTTGCGCTGGAACGACAGTTAAATGACACCCTCGATCAACTAGCATGCGCATTATATTGCGTTTAATACCATAGTCATAGGCAACTACATGATAAGGTAAGTTAGTCGATGGCAAAGGCAATCCACCGTCCAGAGTCCAACTACCTTGGGTCCAGCTATACTGCTCGGTAGTACTAACTTCTTTCGCCAGGTCCATACCTTTAAGACCAGGAAAGGCGCGCGCTTTGCGCAGCGCTAGTTGCGTATCCAGGTGCTTACCCGCAATAACGCAACCATGTTGTGTCCCCTTTTCTCGTAGATAACGAGTCAGCTTACGAGTATCAATATCAGCAATACTGACAATATTTTGCTGCTTTAAATAAGCAGATAAAGACATAGTATCCCGAAAATTACTAGTAATGAGCGGCAAATCACGGATCACTAAAGCACGTGCCTGCACTCGGGATGATTCGTTGTCGGCTTCATTTGTACCAACATTGCCAATATGGGGATAAGTAAGAGTAACAATTTGGTTAGAATATGAAGGATCAGTAAGAATTTCTTGATAGCCAGTGATTGATGTATTAAAAACTACTTCCCCAACCACTATACCATCTACACCAATGGAACGACCATGAAATTCAGTTCCATCTTCCATAACTAACAGCGCCGACTTGATCAACAAACATCCTCCCCTGTAACTGTTACATTACTTTATATCATATTTCTTTCATTGTTTTCTAAAAAGATCATGTTAGAAATTGGTCATGCGACACTTAAATAAATCAGATAAACTTTTAGCAATCGTTTTATAGTGTTACGTTATAATATGCAATACCTTAGATACTAAAAATTAAAATGTATAATAAAAAAGTGTTTCAGAAAAACTGGCCTATAATTTATCGAGATTTAGTACATTCACCATACTAAAGAGACCGTTTTTCTGACTAGCAAGCCAAACTGCCGCACGAACAGCCCCGATAGCAAAAGTCATTCTGCTTGATGCCTTATGAGTTATTTCCAGGCGTTCACCAAGCCCAGCAAACATCGCAGTATGCTCACCAATTATGTCACCTGCCCGTACTGTAGCAAAGCCAATACTTTTTACTTGGCGCTCTCCGGTATGCCCATGACGGCTATAAACCCCACATTGGGTAAGATTTAGCCCTAGAACGCTAGCGATCGTCTCCCCTATTGCCAGCGCGGTGCCTGACGGAGCATCGACTTTTTGACGATGATGAGCTTCGATAATTTCAATATCAGCTTCTTCCCCCATGATCTGCGTCGCTTTTTCCAGTAATTTTAGCATGAGATTAACGCCAACGCTAAAGTTAGCGGTAAAAACAATACCGATCTCTTTTGCTGCCGCGTTAATAATTTCCTTCTGTCTATCACTGAACCCCGTAGTGCCTATTACGATACCTTTTTGATGCAGTCGGCAAAAATCCAAGTATTTCAGACTAGTTTCAGGACTAGTAAAATCAATAAGAATATCAAAATCATTAGATACCGACGATATATCACTAGTTATTGTTACGCCTAAATCACCAATACCAACTAGTTTACCGGCATCTAAACCATAGAATACTGAATTAGCACGGTTTAGTGCAACGCTCAGTTTCGCCTGTTCAGAATCTGTAACTGCCTGGATTAGTTTGCGTCCCATCCGGCCACTAGCGCCAACTACTGCAATGCGTATTGGTTTATTACTACTACTCATAATCTCTCCAATTATCTGGATCTATCAACTATAGGTATAGGAAACGTAAATTAAATAATCACTTGCAAAGTTCATGCGTTATAATATTTTAACTAATTCTACTCTAACGAGTAGTGTGGCCAACAGGAAGAAAAACCAAACCAAGTATAGCGCCCATGCAAATGCCTATATCCGCCACATTAAATGTCGGCCAGTACCAATCGCCAACATAGAAAATAATAAAATCAATTACAAAACTATGCACCATCCTGTCAAATAAATTGCCAAGAGCTCCGCCGACAATTATAGAGTATACTATATTAGTTAGTATTGCCCGTTTGTCCAAACGATACATAATAACTAAGTGAAATACTATGATTATTACTGAGATGAAGGATAAAATCCAACGTTGCAATTCTCCTTTCTCTGCTAAACAACTAAAGGCAGCGCATGGATTGTGAGCATATGTAAAATTAATAAATGGCATAACTGGCACGGACTCGCTAAGCCAGCAATGCCTCATGACAAACTGCTTGCTACCAATATCAAACAACATAATTACTAATGCTAGCCAAAACCAACTTAGTCCAGTAGACATTATTTTTTTATGCATTAGACAAACTGGCGTGTTTCACCAGGACCAGCAATATTACTGACACAACGACTACAGATGTCCGGATAATCAGCATGCTCACCGAGATTCGTCTTATAATGCCAACATCGCTGGCATTTTTTTCCATTGGCTTTTGCTAAAGAAATTTTAAGTCCATTAATTCCAACACATTGGACAGCATTACTACTGGCAGCAAAATAATCAGCAACTACTGCGCTTGAGGTCAATAGTATAAAGCAAAGTTCATCACCTAATTCACATAATAAGTTAGCAAGAATAGGTTCTGCATAAAGTGTAATTTGAGCTTCTAGTGAACCACCAATCAGTTTATTCGAACGTGCCTGTTCGATGATCTTGTTAGTTTCACTACGTACTTGCAACAAGATTTGCCAAAAATGATTGTTCAAAGGCTGGGCGTTATCCAACCCAAACAGTCCATCATACCACTCTTCAGTAAAAACATATGGTGCTCGTTTGCCAGGCATGAAGCCCCATATTTCATGAGCAGTAAATGGCATTATAGGTGCTATCCAGCGCACTAAACTTTCAATGCTATGATAAAGTGCGGTCTGACCGCTGCGGTGTGCAATGCTTTCAGTTTTAGTAGTATACTGACGATCTTTGACAATATCTAGGTAAAAAGAACCCATTTCAACCGAGCAAAATTGCATCATACGTTGTACAACATGCTGCAAATTATAGCTGTCGTAGGCGGATATAATCTCTACCTGTGCTGCCTGCGCTCGTCCAACAGCCCAGCGATCTAGTACCAACATATGCTCTGAACTGATACTATGGCAAGCTGGATCAAAACCATTAAGGTTAGCCAATAAAAAACGCGCGGTATTGCGTATGCGTCGATAAGTATCAGTGGATCGCTTTAGAATCTCATGTGAAATCGCCATTTCACTAGTATAATCGGTGGAAGCAACCCAAAGACGCAGGATATCAGCTCCTAATTGATCTATTATATATTGCGGACTTACAACATTACCAGCCGATTTGGACATTTTGCGGCCCTGTCCGTCGACGGTAAAACCATGGGTCAGCACCTGACGATATGGCGCCTGGCCATAAATAGCAGTGGAAATCATCAGCGACGACATAAACCACCCGCGATACTGGTCAGCTCCTTCTAGATATAAATCTGGTGTATGGCCAGCAAATTCCTGCCGCACTACCACCACGGTAGCATGAGTAGCACCGGAATCAAACCAAACATCAAGAGTATCAGGGACCTTGTGATAATAGACAGCGTCATCACCCAGAATATCGAAGGGATCTAAATCCCACCATGCTTGAATACCATCTTTTTCAACTAATTGCGCCACGGTTTCTATGAGTTCGATGGTGCGAGGATGCAGTGTTTCGGTGTCATTATGAATAAACAACACCATGGGTACACCCCAGATGCGTTGCCGCGAAATACACCAATCAGGACGTTTAGCCACCATATTTAAGATGTGCGCCTGCCCCCATTCAGGGATCCATTGTACTTTATTGATTTCTGCTATAGTCTGCTCACGCAGACTACAATTATCCATACTGACAAACCACTGTGGTGTAGAACGAAATATTACAGGCGTCTTATGCCGCCAACAGTGCGGGTAGCTGTGCTTGATTTGATCCACATACAATAGTGCACCGCTGTCACGCAATAGATCTATGATGATTGTATTAGCTTTGAATACCTGTAGACCGTCAAGTACTGGCATAGTGCCAGGAATATAGCAACCGTCAGGTCCAATAGAATTAGTTACTTCTAGACCGTATTGTTGGCATATGACATAATCTTCAATACCATGGTCAGGAGCAGTATGTACAGCACCAGTACCAGTATCTAATGTAACATGCTTACCCAGAATAACTGGCACATCAAATTCCATAAAAGGATGGCGAAATCGAAGTAACTCCAGCGCACTGCCTTTGATGCTACCGAGTACCGTCCAATGATTGATGCCAGCGCGTGCCATCACGTTCTCTAATAGAGAAGCGGCTAAAACATAGTTTTGCCCGTAAAATGTTACCAACTGATATTCTAAGTCTGGGTGAACAGTTATTGCACGGCTTACTGGTAAGGTCCAGGGAGTTGTAGTCCAAATCAACAGTGAAATTTGACCGCTTAAAACAGACAAGCCAAACTTACCAGCGACCGTGCTAGTTTCTATTGCTGTAAAAGCAACGTCAATGGAAGGAGAACTGTGGTCATAATACTCAACCTCAGCTTCCGCTAGCGTAGATCGGCAATCGATACACCAATGAACGGGTTTTTCTCCTTTATATAGATGACCATTGGCAATGATCTGGCTAAACGCGCGAATAGTATGTGCTACTGTGGTACAGCTCATTGTTAAGTAAGGATGCTCCCAATCACCAAGCACGCCCAAACGGATGTAATCTTTTTTTTGTTTTTCTACTTGTTCCGCTGCATAAAAACTGCAAGCAGCGCGAAACTCAGCGACGCTTACTTGATCGCCTGGCTTACCGATTAGTTGCTCAACCTTCAGTTCAATTGGTAAACCATGGCAGTCCCAGCCCGGGACATAAGGCGAGTCATAACCCATTAATCCTTTAGATTTAATAATAATATCTTTAAGAATTTTATTCACCGAGTGACCAATATGAATATTGCCATTCGCATACGGAGGACCATCATGCAAAATAAATTTTTTTTTACCTTTTTTAGCGCGGCGGATGATTCCGTAAAGATCTTGATCATACCAGTGCTGTAACATACCAGGCTCACGCTGAGCTAAATCACCGCGCATGGAAAACTCTGTATACGGTAAATTCAGAGTATTTTTATAATCAGCCATTTGACCATCGGTTCCATGTTTGTTTTAAGTATTATGACTATTTGCTAGCAAATAGTCATGTTTACTCTTATAATTTTATTAATTTAACATTTTAACAAATGAAGCGAACCATTTTTTCGTTTGTTCGTTGCTTAATGGTTTGCTAAGGAATATTTCAAGATAGTAATAACAGCAGACTAACAGTTAGTCTGCTGTTATTACTACTTTAGATACACTAAAAGGTAACTAGGCTACCATTACCAAATTTGGGTAACAGTATATCTAGTAGATATATTTATGTTACTAAATCGTAAACGTTTAGCCGAAAACAAATATTTCTGTTGACGACTTTGAACTGGTATTGCAACTATGATTAACCCAAAAAAAAATCCAAACTTGACATAATATTATGTAAATAGCATCGCGCTTATTTATCATGAATAACTTTATTTAACGTGAGATAACTGATATTATTTTATAATGAAAATTTGCATAACTAAATAATTTTAGGAGTTAGGCCTTGGCAAATATCAAATCATCTAAAAAACGTGCAGTACAGTCTGAAAATCGTCGTCAACATAATACTAGTCGTCGCTCTATGATGCGTACCTTTGTAAAACGGGTATACGTTGCTATCGCCGCTGGTAACAAAACAGCAGCTAATAATTCTTTTTGTACAATGCAAAAAATTATTGATCATCAAGCGAGCAAAGGGTTGATCCATAAAAATAAAGCAGCACGTCAAAAATCTAAATTAGCCATTAAACTCAAAGTAATGAGTTCGATACCACAAACAAAGTAAAATATAAGCGTTGACAACGATGCCTATAGCTCGGCGCATCAACTAGTTAAATCATCAAAAAACTTTTTTACTCCGTCGAAAAAGCTTTTAGAACGTGGGCTGTTTTGATTACCGTTTGGTCCTCCAAAACTTGCCTCTAACTCCCGCAATAGCTTTCTCTGAAGCTCATTGAGCTTAACAGGTGTTTCAACTACCACCCGACACAGTAAATCACCTTGCGAACCGCCACGCACAGATTGCACGCCTTTACCCCGCATGCGAAACAATTTACCGGTCTGAGTTTCCGCAGGCACTTTTAGTTTAACTCGGCCATCTAACGTCGGAACTTCAATTTCGCCGCCTAATGCAGCCATTGCAAAGTTAATTGGCACTTCACAAGAAAGGTTATTTTCGTCACGTTCAAATATTGGATGTTTACGTACCTTAACCTGTACATAAAGATCACCAGCGGTAGCTCCATGCTCGCCTGCTTCACCCTCGCCAGTTAAGCGGATACGATCTCCGGTACCCACACCAGCTGGAATTTTCACTGATAACGTTTTGCTTTTTTCTAATCGACCATGACCGTGACATTTAATGCAAGGCTCCTTGATGACCTTACCCTGTCCCTGACAGGTTGGACACGTCTGTTGCACAGCAAAAAAACCCTGGCGCATCTGCACTTGCCCTTGGCCGTGACAGGTTGGACAGTTTACTGCCGAGATTCCTGTCCTAGCTCCACTACCATGGCAAACATCACACTCATCAAGCGTTGGAATACGTATTTCACGTGTTACCCCGCGAACAGCCTCTTCCAATGAAAGCTCAACATTATAGCGTACATCAGCCCCTCTGCCAGAGCGTTGACGCCGACCACCGCCAAAAATATCACCAAACACATCGCCAAAAATATCACCAAAACCGCTTGCACCCATACTGTCATGTTCAAAGGCAGCATGACTATATTGGTCATAAGCAGCACGCTTTTTCTGGTCAGTTAGTACTTCATAAGCTTCTTTTATTTCTTTGAATCTAGCTTCGGCTTTGGCATTTCCTGGATTGCGATCCGGGTGGAATTTCATTGCCAGGCGTTTATAGGCCTTTTTTATTTCACGCTCTTCTGCATCACGGGAAACACCTAAAATCTCATAGTAGTCTGATTTCGCCATTGTATTTTCTTTTCCTGCCATCAACGTGCTCGCACGGGCGCGGAGTTACCTCTACGCCCGTGCCTGTAAACAACAGCGGCAGCATTCGCCGCCGCTGTACCAATCATTAAGTAAGCACGATTATTTTTTGTCTTTAACTTCTTCAAACTCGGCATCAACTACATCGCTGTCTACCTTGTTACTACTACCTTCTACAGTGTTATCCTTGTGCTGAACTGCCTCTAATAATTGACTGGAAACCTGAATTAAATTCTGCATTTTTTCGTCAATCTTGGCTTTATCCTCTTCTTTCAGAACAGCTTCTAGGTCTTTCAAAGCAACTTCAATAGGAGTCTTAACTTCAGTCGACAGTTTTTCACCAACATCTTCTAGCTGCTTCCGTGTACTATGCAGCATATAATCCGCTTGGTTACGTGTCTGTACTAGCTCTTCAAACTTACGGTCAGATTCTGCGTTTACTTCAGCTTCCTGTACCATTTTCTTGATTTCTGCTTCATTTAGACCCGAAGAAGCCTTAATGGTGATTTTTTGTTCGTGACCACTATTTTTGTCCTTTGCTGAAACATGCAGTATACCATCTGCGTCTATATCAAATGTTACTTCAATCTGTGGTGTGCCACGAATGGCTGGTGCAATACCGTCCAAATTGAACTGGCCTAATGATTTGTTATCACCAGCACGCTTACGCTCACCCTGCAAAACATGAATGGTTACTGCAGACTGATTGTCTTCTGCTGTGGAGAAGATTTGACTATGCTTGGTAGGAATAGTAGTATTTTTGACAATCAGTGGCGTCATAACTCCACCCATGGTTTCAATACCCAAAGAAAGTGGTGTAACGTCCAAAAGCAGCACGTCTTTGACGTCACCTGTTAGCACTCCGCCCTGCACAGCTGCGCCAATAGCAACAGCCTCGTCTGGGTTAACGTCTTTACGCGGCTCTTTCTCAAAGAAGTCAGTAACTTTCTTCTGCACCAGTGGCATGCGGGTCTGCCCACCTACCAATATAACATCTTTAATATCAATTACCGAAAGGCCAGCATCATTTAGAGCTACTTTCAGTGGATCAAGCGTACGATTGACCAGTTCTTCCACCAAAGACTCAAGTTTGGCACGAGTTACTTTCAAGTGCATATGTTTTGGACCCGAACTGTCAGCAGTTATGTACGGTAGATTAACTTCAGTTTGCTGCGCTGATGACAGCTCGATCTTGGCTTTTTCAGCAGCCTCTTTCAAACGCTGCATCGCCAATGGATCGTTACGTAGATCGATACCTTGATCTTTTTTGAATTCATCCACCAGATAATTAATCAATCTACTGTCAAAGTCCTCACCACCCAAATGAGTGTCACCGTTAGTTGCTAGTACTTCAAAAGTTTTTTCTCCTTCAACATCATCAATTTCGATAATAGATATATCAAAAGTTCCGCCACCCAAATCATAGACCGCGATAGTACGGTTACCTGTTTCTTTATCTAGACCATAGGCCAGCGCAGCTGCAGTCGGTTCGTTGATGATACGTTTAACATCCAAACCAGCAATGCGTCCAGCGTCTTTTGTAGCCTGGCGCTGTGTATCATTAAAATAAGCTGGTACGGTAATAACCGCTTCGTTGATTTGTTCACCTAGATAGTCTTCTGCCGTTTTTTTCATTTTTTTCAGAATTTCAGCAGAAATCTGCGGCGGTGCTATTTTCTGACCTTTAACTTCCAGCCAAGCATCACCATTATCCGCTGCAATAATTTTGTATGGCATAATGTTGACATCACGCTGTACTTCTGCATCATGGAAACGACGGCCAATTAGACGCTTGATGGCAAATAATGTATTCTGCGGGTTAGTAACGGACTGACGTTTAGCCGGTTGGCCAACCAGGATTTCACCCTCACGTGTATAAGCAATAATGGAAGGTGTGGTGCGATCACCTTCGCTATTTTCAAGTACGCGAGGTTTTCTACCTTCAATAATTGCTATGCAGGAGTTGGTAGTACCCAAATCGATACCAATGATTTTTCCCATCTAAACATCTCCACTTAAGGTGTAATTTAGTTGCGAACGTGAGCCCAAGCGTCCGAAAAATGTTGAAGTTCTTGCCGCCTGATTATTCAAAATTTAACAACGGCGGGTGCAAATAGGATGGGGTCACACTGCTCTGCATCAAGGGGCTAGAGTAAAAAAAAAATCATATCATATGGATGATGTTTATACTACTAGAGGTTTTCCAACCTAATTCCATGATTAGATAGTTAGTGTAATAGCATAACTATAAGTATGTCACCTAAAAAAAGCATAATTATGCTATTTACTGAGCGCATACTTTAATTATAGTGGGCGCCTTAATATAGACTGATAATATTTGAGTAAGGCACGGGGGGTAAACAAAAAAAAACAGAGGCCAATTGATGCGCAATACCGAATTAGAACAATTAATTAGTAAAAAACTTAATAACAACAGCATCGTACTGAAAGACTATGCGCCTAACGGCCTGCAGGTGGAAGGTCGTCAGGACGTGAACCGTATTGTTACAGGTGTCACAGCCTGTCAAGCGCTTTTAGATAGCGCAATTGCATACTCTGCCGACGCGATAATCGTACACCACGGATATTTCTGGCAAAAAGAGTCACCAGTTATTAATGGTATAAAACGCTGGCGACTGAAAACATTGCTAACAAATGATATTAATTTATATGCCTGGCATTTACCACTGGACACCCACCCTGAAATTGGTAATAACGCACAGCTAGCAGCGGTACTAGATATTACCGTAACCGGTAATCTAGATGAGCCACTTATTATGCAGGGGGAGTTCAATACAAAGATTACCGGAACAGAGCTGCATCGGCGCCTAGAACAAACGTTAAGAGGTAACGTCTTGCACTATGGCGACGGCGGACCGGCATATATAAAAAGGTTGGCCTGGTGTACTGGAGGCGGCCAATGATTTATTGAACTGGCAGCGCAAGCTGGCATGGACGAATTCATTACCGGTGAAGTATCCGAACCGACCATTCATATAGCTAGGGAACATGGAATGCATTTTTATGCCGCTGGCCATCACGCCACTGAAATTGGTGGAATTCATGCACTTGGGAAGTGGCTAGCAAAAAAATATAATTTAGATGTTATTTTTATCAATATACCAAATCCTGCTTAGCTGAAGTTTTTTAAGTGCCCCAAGCTAAATAAATAAACTTTAGTTGGGTAAAAAAAATTAAATTATAAATATATAATATGTAGGCTTTTGACTTGCTCAAAAACCAGGATGCCAAATAATAGCTAGCTACTGTTAGCGTACAATATACTTGTTTAGTTACAATATAATTCTGTTTGATAAAACTTTAATTACCGCTGAAAACGATAAGTTGGTACTATAATTACCAGCGCTTAGGACCGATGCTCTGAAAAATTTTGGTCACAAAACTAGACATCGAACAATCAAAGCATCGTAAAACCACGCTAGTTCAGCGCTGTAAGTAATATTAGTTAAGATTATTAATCTTACCTATTTTTAATAGGTTAGTCGTGTGATTAACAAAATCTTACAACAACTATTGCTAGGTAACATAGTAAATTCAAGTGACTAGGTAACCGTAGCGAAATAGATTTACGTTGACAGAGCTGCTCAGTAGTGGCAAAAATTTTTATCCTTGATTTTATTTGTTTATAGGAAATCTTGAATACATTTACTTCGGACCGCAGTGATAGATGAGTTATTTAGTGCTACTACTTCAGGCTGAATACTGTAGCTATTACTGGTTATGATAAAAGAACAAATAGGTTCTGGAATTTAACGTATGCTCACAGCAACAAAAATTTAACGCTGAATGATCAATTATAGCACTGCGATGAAGCGCCGCTAAAACTTGCCAGATCAATATGGAAATAACATTATGAATGTACATGAATATCAGGCAAAACAGCTATTTGCTCGGTATGGTCTGCCTACTCCGCTTGGATACGTCTGCAAAACGCTACAAGAAGCAGTCGATTTTGCTTCAAAAATTGGCACCGGTCCATGGGTGTTGAAATGCCAAGTGCATGCAGGTGGCCGCGGTAAATCGGGTGGGATTAGAGTGGTTAAATCAAAACAAGAGATCAGAACCTTCATGGAAAAGTGGCTTGGAAAACGACTAGTCACCTATCAGACGGACAAGTCTGGTCAACCAGTTAACGAAATTCTAGTAGAAGCAGCAACTAATATAGCTCAGGAACTATATATTGGAGCCGTCGTCGACCGTTGTACGCGCCGCGTGGTCTTCATGGCATCTACCGAAGGTGGAGTAGAAATTGAACAGGTATCAGAAGATACTCCGCACCTGATTCATAAATTAACAATTGATCCGCTTACTGGTCCGCAACATTATCAAGGAAGAGAGTTAGCTTTTAAATTAAAGCTCAGTGGTAAGCAAATCAATCAGTTCATAAAAATCTTCATGGGTATGGCGACGCTATTTTGGGAACGAGATTTGACGCTGATAGAAATAAACCCGTTGGTGATTACCAGCACTGGCGATCTTCTTTGCCTTGACGGTAAACTAAGCATAGACAACAACGCACTATTCCGCCAGCAGGAACTACGCGAAATGCGTGATTATAGTCAAGAGGATGAACGTGAAGTGCACGCCACCAAGTGGAAACTGAACTATGTGGCGCTTAACGGCAATATCGGTTGTATGGTTAATGGGGCTGGTCTAGCAATGGGGACGATGGATATCATAAAACTGCACGGCGGTGAACCAGCTAACTTCCTTGATATTGGTGGCAGTGCCACTAAGGAACGTGTAACAGAAGCGTTCAAAATAATACTTTCGGATGAAAAGGTAAAAGCGGTGCTGGTAAATATTTTCGGTGGTATTGTCCGCTGTGATTTAAGTGCTGATGGCATCATTAGCGCAGTATCTGAAGTAGGTAATAGCATTCCAGTAGTAGTTCGTCTAGAAGGTAACAATGCCGCACTGGGAACTAAACTATTAGTCGAGAGCGGGCTTAATATCATTGCCGCCACAAGTCTAACCGAAGCAGCACAACAGGTTGTCGCATTGGTGGAGGGTAAGTAGTGGCTATTTTAATTAATAAACAGACCAAAGTCATTTGCCAGGGGTTTACAGGAAGTCAAGGTACTTTTCATTCCAAGCAGGCTATGTCCTATGGCACTAAAATAGTAGGTGGAGTAACGCCTGGCAAAGGTGGCACAGAACATCTTGGTATGCCGGTATTCAATACCGTGCGCGAAGCTATCGAAAAGACCGGAGCAACAACATCTGTTATCTATGTTCCAGCTCCTTTATGCAAGGATTCGATCCTTGAAGCTATTGATGCCGGTATTAAACTAATTGTCTGCATTACTGAAGGTATACCTACGCTAGATATGCTGATAGTAAAAGCTAAGCTGGAGCAAAAGAATCAGGTGCGTATGATCGGACCAAATTGTCCAGGCGTGATTACCCCAGGTGAATGTCTAATTGGTATTATGCCAGGACATATCCATCATCCTGGACGGGTTGGTATTGTGTCACGTTCGGGTACATTGACATATGAAGCGGTTAAGCAAACTACAGATACCGGACTAGGGCAGTCCAGTTGTGTAGGTATTGGCGGCGACCCGATCCCAGGTGTAAGCTTCATTGACATTTTGCAGTTATTTGAAGATGACAAACAGACGGAAGCCATCGTTATGATAGGTGAAATTGGCGGCAACTCAGAAGAAGAGGCCGCCGATTATATCAAGTATCATGTCACCAAGCCAGTGGTTAGTTATATCGCCGGCGTTACAGCCCCGAGAGGAAAACGCATGGGTCATGCTGGCGCCATTATCGCTGGCAGTCAAGGTACTGCAGAAGATAAATTTGTTGCGCTAGAAGCAGCTGGGGTCAACACAGTACGAAACTTAGTCGAAATAGGTACAATGCTAAATGCAATTTTGCAAAATTAAGACACTGTTACAATAACTGCTACAATACAAGCAACAGCACATTAGGACCTAACTAATTGAAAGTTTATTAGGGGCTAACTAAGCTAAGTTGCATTAGTCTGCTGCACACTTGCTAGCCGCTATGAAGCGCATGCTATGATCATAACCGATGTTAGTTAGTAGTAGCCCAGGCCTTTATAACGTGATTAGGCATTAAAGAAGACTGGAAGACTGATGGCAGAAATATTTTAATCCAGCAAACCAAGCAATTAATAACCACATAAACATAAAAAACAGAACAGATATGGGAACAGATGTAATCATCCTATCAGATGAAATAGCTACTGTTGCATTAGGCGCAACAGTAGCTGCAGCCTGCAGAAAAGCCTGTGTAATTTATCTGTATGGCAATATAGGGGTAGGCAAAACCACCTTTTGCCGTGGTTTTTTGCGCCAGCTTGGTTACTCGGGTAATGTAAAAAGCCCAACCTATACACTAGTTGTGCCTTACAAGCTACAGTCTTGGACAATTTATCATTTTGACTTGTATCGCTTAGTAGCTCCAGAGGAGCTTGAATTTATTGGAGTTCGTGACTACTTCGATAATACTGCTCTATGTTTAGTGGAATGGCCACTACGGGGTAAAGGATTCTTGCCTGCCGCGGATATTACTTTGACGCTAGAATATCACCTAGATGGCCGGCAGGCTAAGGTGCAAGCTCTAAGCAACCAAGGGGAGCTTATGCTATCCAAGCTAATACTACAGCAGGAAACGTTACCATGATGCAGGTGATGAATATCAATTTTATGCCCAAAATATTACATTTGGTAAAACCAGTGAATACTAGGTACTAGTATTTAAGTTGACCCCAAAATCATTTGTGACAAAAACTATACCAAAGCCAAGATCGATAAAAACCATTGAGAATACAAAAAACGATCATAAATACGCATGTGTTACTACCAACAATAGCCAAGAATTATGCTAGTAGAAATATGTAGTTTATATTCGTGAATATAGGTTGGCTTGCACTCTTATTTACGAGTTAATACAATACATATAATCCATTCTGTAACTGACAGTCACCTGAAAGTGGCGAGCTACCACTTAATATATCACACTAACCCCCAAAACTAAGAAACACCATATCGTACAATTGGTTAAAACCCGGTATTTTATCGCATGTAAATTTATCGCACGTCAAGATGAGGTAGGCATGTATGTACTTAGGAGGCTAAAGAACAAAAAAATAACTTATGGCTTGTGCAGCTACTTTATATTACTGTAAAAGTAAAAGCTTAGTTTGTCAGCCGATCAATGTAGGGTTAAGATAGTACATAATACCTGAACAACAAGCAACACGCTTGATGGAGTTTTCTTCAACACAATAAAAAAGTACCAAAAATCATGTATTGCCAATAATAAAATGCTAGGAAACAAGTTAGTAATACTGTTCGTTGAAGAATAGAGGACCAAATTATTATGCCTATTCAGGTACTGCTACCACAACTTGCAAATCAAATTGCTGCCGGAGAAGTAGTATCTCGACCAGCGTCAGTGGTTAAGGAATTAATTGAAAATAGTCTTGACGCTGGAGCAACTAGTATTAATATCGATATTGCACAAGGTGGCACTAAAAGTATTCGTATCCGTGATAATGGCAGTGGTATTCCTAAAGAGGAATTAGCATTGGCTCTAGCTCGCCATGCAACTAGCAAAATCGCTCGCATGGAAGATCTAGAAAGAATTACCAGTATGGGTTTTCGCGGTGAGGCATTAGCAAGTATTAGCTCTGTGTCACGTCTGTACTTGACTTCACGCATGATCGGGCAGAGCAAAGCTTGGCAGGTATACGCAGAAGGGAGCGAACTTGCTGTTACTATTAAACCGGCAGCTCATCCAGTTGGCACTACAATAGAAGTATTAGATTTATTTTATAATACGCCCGCTCGTCGTAAATTTATGAGCACCGCAAAAACTGAATTTACCTATATCGATGATATTACCCGACGGATCGCTTTGTCTAGATTCGATGTAACGTTTATTTTGCAGCACAATGGTAAAATTGTACGCCAGTATCGTGCTATTAGCCATAAATATCAGCATCAACGTAGGCTAGTTGGGCTTTGTGGTCAGGCTTTTGTTGAGCGAGCCATGGGAGTATCCTACCATAATAGCAACCTGGCTATCCACGGCTGGATAGCTAATACCGCTGGGGTAGCGATTATTCCAGAGTTAAAATACAGTTATGTCAATAGGCGCACGATGAACGACAAATTCATCACTCATATCATACGGAAAGCCTATCAAGAACAATTTACTGAAACGCAACAGCCAGCTTTTGTGCTATTTCTTGAAATAGATCCGCAGCAGATAGATGTCAATTTTCATCCTACCAAACATAAGGTAAGATTTTACCAGGATCGTCTGGTACATGATTTTATTTACCAAGCAGTAGCTAACACTCTAAAACAAAACTCGGCGCCACCGAGTTTTGTTGATGTCAACGAACCATGTGTGCTAGATAATAAACAGGATAACGAACCAAATAATATTTCCTCGGTTATCGCAGAAGTCGCAAACAAAACACGAGTTAATAGCAATCTTTCTCGCTCAGTAGTTAACGTAAAGAATAGTAAGAAACAACAGAGTAAAAAACATTCCACTAGTAGTGGAAATAGTTGCAGTACAAACGATAAGAAAAAAAAAGATTCTATTTACCATCCAGTGCAAAAATCTACTCTTACTCTATTATATAATGAACAAAATGCACAGCAAATAGAGCCCAAAACCGAATATTGTAGTTCATCTACAAGCAACAACAAAGAGCTGCTAAATAACCGAAAAATATTATCTACCTTCAATGTTGTTGCTGAAAAACCATTCAGCACTGAGCTCAAAGCTATAAATTATACCGAAAGTTTCGGTAAAATATTAACACTGATTGAGTACTGTTATGCGCTAATAAAATCAATGCGCCATCTAGCACTTATATCGCTACCGGTTGCCGAACGTTACCTAAACGAACATCAACTGCTTCCAGTCAATGCGCTTATGAGCGCTCAACCATTAATAATTCCCCTGCACATAACACTATGTGCAGGGGAAATTGTCACCCTTAAAAAACATCAGTTGCTAATGCAAGAAATGGGTATATACCTACAACCTGATATTAATAAGGCAATATTACATACTGTACCTTTACTATTAAGTAAACAAAATTTACACAAATTAATTCCAAAAATGTTACGCTATCTCAGTAATGAAGTGTCAGTGACACATCAAAATATTGCGGTATGGCTTGCCCGCAGACTACAACCAGAATCCAGTATCTGGAGCTATTCACAAGCTATACAGTTACTTACAAAGGTCGAACAGTTTTGTCCACAATGGGTGCAAAATCCGCCTTATGGACTTATGGTAAAGTTAAATTTTGAGAACGCTATTAAAGCTATGAACTATGACTGAAACAAAAACATTACTACAACGACCTCAGGCGATTTTTCTGATGGGACCAACAGCATCAGGCAAAACCGCACTAGCAATGGCATTACACCAGCATCTACCTGTGGATATTATTAGCGTTGATTCAGCGCTAATGTATCGTGGCATGGATATAGGTACAGCTAAACCCAGCGCTGACGAGCTTGCTCGAGTACCACATCGTCTGATAGATATACGAGATCCAGCAGAAACTTATTCAGCTGCCGAATTCAGAATAGATGCAATTAAGGAAATGAATGAAGTCACTAAGTCTGGTCGTATACCGTTATTGGTAGGCGGGACAATGTTCTACTTTAAAGCTCTATTAGAGGGATTATCAAATTTACCTCCTGCAGCTCCAAAAGTACGCGAAAAAATTAAACGCGAAGCTGAAATATTTGGGTGGCCGGCGTTACACTGTAAATTGCAACAAATTGATCCAATTGCAGCAAAGCGTATTCATCCTAATGATAAGCAGAGATTGGCGCGCGCACTAGAAATTTTTTTCGTTTCCGGTAATACTTTAACCGACCTAACAAAAACCTCAGGTGAAACATTGATGTATAGAGTACATCAATTCGCCATTGCACCACTTAACCGCATATTAATATATCAACGTATTGCTCGGCGCTTTCATCATATGTTGGCAAACGGTTTTGAACAAGAGGTTAATGCGCTTTTTTATCGAGGTGATCTTAACCAAAACCTACCATCAATTCGTTGTGTAGGTTACAGACAACTTTGGTCCTATCTATCCGGCAACACTAGTTATGATGATATGGTATTTCGTGGAATTTGTGCTACCAAACAACTTGCCAAGCACCAAATTAACTGGCTAAAAGGATGGCCCAATCTTCATTGGCTGAATAGCAATGAACCGGTCGCTGCCTTAAACAGTATATTACAAACTGTAATTGTATAACTTGGATAATATTTACAAAATTACTTTCTAACACATAACATAAAATAAATAAGGAAAAGCAAGAATGGCTAAGGGGCAATCTTTGCAAGATCCGTTCTTGAACAAATTACGTCGAGAACGTACTCCGGTTTCTATTTATTTAGTAAATGGCATTAAACTACAGGGACAGATTGAGTCGTTCGACCAGTTTGCTATCTTATTGAAGAATAATATCAGCCAGATGGTTTATAAACACGCAATTTCAACCGTTGTACCAGCGCGTTCTTGCTTGACGAATTACAGCATAACTATTGGAAAATCCTTGCAACAGGAAGGTGATAAAGATAAATAAACAAGCATATCCCTGTTGGCGGTTTATTTACAATAATATAATTCTATTATCTAATCTTTCTGGTACAGATGAGTAGATAAGAACAATACCAGTACATAAAAACCATCTACATAAATTCAATATAGCTCTATATAGCCTATCTATGGCAAACGAATTAGTAGCGGCTTGTAAAGCACAACTATAACTAAAATAGGGTAAAACACCACCATAGTAATACTTCCACTGCCTGATAGCATCGCATCTATGTAAACAAATAGCTTTTCAAATTTTAGAATTGTCTCACCTACAAACAGAATAACATTATCATTAAAATAACATGGAGCTAAGAATATGGCTTGGAATCAACCTAATAATCAAGGATATGACCATGAATCATGTGGGACTAACAATAGTAGTGGTACATGTAGCACAAATAACAATAAACATGAACAAATAACGATCAATATTGATGCTTTATTCCGCAAACTAATCTTTACTCTGAGCAGGTTAGTTAACAAAGACAGTAGTACTGGCAACAGTTCAATAGGGAAAAACAGCCGGTATATAGTTCTAGCGTTTGCGGCCTTTGTGGTAATCTGGGCAAGCAGCGGCTTCTATACGATTAAAGAAGCGGAACGTGGCGTATTGTTGCGTTTTGGCAAATTTGATCATTTGGTTCAACCTGGCTTAAACTGGCAGCCAAGTTTTATTGATACTGTTACCGCAGTCAACGTTGAGTCGGTGCGGGAGCTGGCTGCGGCTGGCGTTATGCTTACATCAGATGAGAATGTGGTACGAGTGGAAATGAATGTACAGTATCGCGTGACCGACCCTGAGCGCTATTTGTTCAGTGTAACCAACGCCGAAGATAGCCTCAGCCAAGCAACTGATAGCGCTCTACGTGGAGTAATCGGTAAATATACTATGGATCGAATACTAACCGAAGGTCGTACTGTCGTGCGTAGCGATACCCAGCGCGTGCTAGAAGAAATCATCCAACCTTATAACATGGGTATCACCTTATTGGATGTTAACTTCCAGGCGGCTAGACCACCAGAAGAAGTGAAAGCCGCATTTGATGACGCTATTGCCGCGCGGGAAAACGAACAACAATATATCCGAGAAGCCGAAGCTTATTCCAATGAGGTGCAGCCACGAGCTAACGGTAAGGCACAGCGCATTCTAGAAGAGGGACGTGCTTATAAAGCACGTAACGTGCTGGAAGCACAAGGAGAAGTACAGCGTTTTAAAAAAGTGCTACCAGAATATAAAGCGGCGCCAGCAATTACACGCGAACGTCTTTATATTGACACGATGGAACGAGTCTTGAAAAAAACCAATAAAATTCTGGTAAATGATAAGGGAAACAAACAATTGATGGTGCTGCCCTTAGATCAAATATTGCATAATAAGCCGGTAGGCAATAGCACAATTAGCTCAGGTAACAAAAATGATAAGAGCAATTTGCGGCGGCTACCTAACGCCAGCGAAAATATCACAAATCAGCGAACTATTAATGCACAGCGTGACGATACCACGCGCAAAGCAAAGGGAGGGAATAAACTATGATGCGTAAGCCTTTAATGCTTATTACAGTGATAGTACTGGTATTACTGTATGCATCATTATTTTTAGTACAAGCAGGTCAGCGTGGCATCGTTCTGCGTTTTGGTAAAGTATTGCGCGATAGCAATAACAAACCGTTAATTTATAATCCAGGCCTGCACATGAAAATACCATTTATCGAAACTGTCAAGAATCTTGATGCGCGCATTCAAACAATGGAAAATCAGGCGGATCGATTTGTTACCATGGAGAAGAAAGACCTGATTGTTGATTCTTATATCAAATGGCGTATTAGTGACTTCAGCCGTTATTATTTAGCAACTGGCGGCGGCGATGTTTCACAGGCAGAAGTATTACTAAAACGGAAGTTTTCCGACCGGCTACGCTCAGAATTAGGTCGATTAGATGTTAAGGGGATTGTCACTGACTCCCGCAACCGCCTGATGACAGATGTGCGCGAAGCGCTTAATAACGGCACGTCTGGTGACGATGAAGAAACACAATCAACAGCGGTCGATAACGCAATCGCTTCCGTTGCCGCACTAGTAGAGCTTGAAACAAACAGTTTGCCGCCAGGGGTAAATCCAAATAGTATGGCAGCGCTTGGTATTGAAGTAGTAGATGTACGTATTAAGCAAATTAACCTCCCAACGGAAGTATCCGATGCTATTTATCAGCGCATGCGCGCAGAACGTGAGGCAGTTGCCCGTCACCACCGTTCACAGGGCCAAGAAGAGGCTGAAAAGCTGCGTGCCGCTGCTGATTATGAGGTTACTCGCACTTTGGCGGAAGCAGAGCGTCAGGCGTTGATTATTCGCGGTGAAGCAGATGCTAAAACTGCCAAGCTATATGCCGATGCATTTAACGAGGATCCAGCTCTATACTCTTTTATCCGCAGTCTGCGTGCATATGAAAACAGCTTTAACAATAACGATGTGATGGTGCTCAGTACAGAGAACAATTTCTTCCGCTTCATGAAAGTACCGGAATAGATAGATTTAATGTTATTGGCGACCGTTAGCAACGGTCGCATCTTATATCTATCACGCACGCTATTAAGCAGCAATGCTGAATCACTCATCAATTACGATCACGGCAGGTAGCAAACAATTTTACCTAAGCCCTAAGCTATGAATTATCAAACGATAATAATATTATTACTGAAATATTGAGCTGAAAATTACTTGGTTTTACACATTATTACTACACTGTCGGATAATTTAAATCTAGTAATCACGGCACCTATCCATTTATTTATCTATCCCCACTGATTTGTTTGGAAACAATGAATAGTTACTATACGTACGTTTTACGTACGTTTAAGGCTATGGATAAACCGCAAAGAAAGACGATAGACAGTAGTTAAGATTTTAACGTTGCATATGAATTCAGCTTGATCTTACCTACTCTCATATTGTTTCAAGCAAGATGTGAAGTTATCGATTTTATTCCTAACAACCACATGGTGAACATGAGAATAAAAAAAGAACGAAATTAGTTTCCAAACCATTTATTTTATATCGCAATATTGTTATCCAACAATAAACGTGCATAAAGTAATTGTTGAACAACAAATTTATCGTTATTAACGCAGGCGTCTATAGTTTTTGTGGCGTTACATGCTAAGCATGGACAGTAACATGATTGCCTAAATCACCGCTATAAATGGAGATAGCACAATGTCACCAAGTACCTTTCTGCAAAGAAAGGCAGAAAAAAACAAGTTCTCAGTACCTAGTCGAGAATTGATCCTCGCTTATTTAGCCAAGCGAGAACAACCAGTTAGCTGCGAAGAATTAGCGAGCGAACTAAAACTAAACATCAGTGCTAAAAATCAGTTGGATGGCTTACGTCGTCGGCTACGCGCTATGGCGCGAGACGCGCAATTAATTTTTACTCGCCAGCAGTGCTACTATCTACCAGAGCGCTTAGATGTTGTACGTGGTACGGTCATTGGCCATCGTGATGGTTTCGGTTTTTTACGTGTAGAAGGTAGCAAGAACGATTACTACTTGTCCGTAGAACAGATGAAAATGGTTATTCACGGCGATATTGCCCTGGCACAGCCACAGAGCAAGGATCACAAAAATCGCCGCGAGGCACGCATTGTGCAGGTATTAGTGCCAAAAAATAGCCTAATAGTTGGACGTTTTTTAAGTAAACACGGTAGCGCTTTCGTAGTGCCAAATGATAGCCGTCTCAATTTCAACATACTAATTCCACCGGAAGCGACCAATGGCTCTAGCATGGGTTGCGTAGTGGTTGTTAAACTTACCCAGCGCCCAACTAAGCGGACCAAAGCTATTGGCAAAGTAGTAGAAGTACTAGGCAATAATATGGGTACCAGTATGATAGTAGATATTGCGCTACGTAACCACGATATTCCATACTTTTGGCCACCGGAAGTTGAGCAACAAATTGCTGAGTTGAAAGAAGAGGTACAGGAAGAGGAAAAGTACGGTCGTATCGATTTACGAGCACTACCTTTTGTGACTATCGATGGCGAGGATGCACGCGATTTTGACGATGCTGTGTATTGTGAGACCAAACGCAACGGCGGCTGGCGTCTGTGGGTAGCGATCTCTGACGTTAGCTGTTATGTTCGCCCGCATACCCCGCTTGATCAAGAAGCCAGCCGGCGAGCAACATCAATTTATTTTCCCTCGCAGGTAATACCAATGCTACCTGAAGCACTGTCCAATGGATTATGCTCTCTTAATCCTAAGATGGATAGATTATGTATGGTCTGTGAAATGACTATCTCAGCGCAAGGTCGTCTTTCTTCCTATAAGTTTTATGAAGCTGTGATCAATTCTCACGCTCGCCTGACCTATAACATAGTTTGGAATATTTTACAGAGCAAAAAGTCATTGCACACCCACTACTTGTCGCTCATAAAATCGCTAATGCAGTTACATGAAATGTACCAAACTTTAGAACAAGCCAACTTTCAGCTTGGTAGTCTCTATTTTGAAATTGAGGAGGCAAAGTTCATCTTCAATGCTGAGCATCGCATCGCGCGTATAGAACCAGTGAAACGCAATAATGCTCATAAACTGATCGAACAATGTATGATTTTAGCGAATATTGCCGCAGCGCGCTTTGTTGAGAAGCATCAAGAACCAGCATTGTATCGAGTACATGAACGTCCAAACAACGACAATATCACTTCTTTACGAACGATATTAGGCGAATTAGGGATGACCTTGGGCGGAGGTGATAAACCCGAAGCGAAAGATTATGCTAATTTATTAAACCAAGTCTATAGCCAGCCAAATCAAGAACTA
Organism: Candidatus Moranella endobia PCIT; assembly: GCF_000219175.1. Lineage (GTDB taxonomy): Bacteria > Pseudomonadota > Gammaproteobacteria > Enterobacterales > Enterobacteriaceae > Moranella > Moranella endobia. The sequence continues at coordinate 113,230 of NC_015735.1, forward strand.
TTGCAAACAATGTTACTGCGATCAATGAAACAGGCGATTTATGCTCATGAAAACCGTGGCCATTTTGGGTTGTCGCTGCAGGCTTATACACATTTTACTTCACCTATCCGCCGCTATCCTGATCTTACGCTACATAGAGCAATTAAATATATTATTGGCCGTCAAAATGGTAAAGTTGACGGCCGCACTACGCCGACTGGGGGCTGGCATGCTGAGCTGGAAGAAATATTAACAATTGGCAAACAATGTTCGCTAGGTGAGCGACGAGCAGATGAAGCGACCAGAAACGTAGCGGACTGGCTAAAGTGCGATTTTATGCAAGATCAAGTTGGAAAGGTATTCAAAGGAATTATTACTAGTGTCACCAGTTTTGGCTTCTTTGTGCGGCTAAATAATATGTTTATCGACGGCCTAGTGCATATTTCGTCCCTATACCATGACTATTACCGTTACGATAATATTGGTCAGCGACTGATAGGAGAGTTATACGGCAAAATTTACCGGCTAGGGGATGCAGTTGAAATATACGTCAAAGCCGTGCATATGGAAGAACGCAAAATTGATTTTTCATTAATTGCTAGCTACCATCAGCCGATGGTAGCTAGCAATATGGCAAACCAATGTCAACAGAAAACCAAAAACAAAGTAAAAACAAGCAGTATTCGAAATAAATACCAGCGCAGCCGAAGACACAATACAGTGCAAAAGACCACTGGCAACTAATAAAACTTTCGTTCAGGCGGCCGTAAGTAGTAATTACAGCAGGATGTCATATCGGCTAAGCACCGACTACTACTCAGGTTACCTTAGCAAAACAACTAGCGGTAACATAAGCAGCCAGCTGCCACTGGTTACTGGCAGCTGGCTACCAAGCCAGCAGAAAACTGCTGTTCCGGCACCCACTTTTAGCACCACTCCAAAAAAAAAACATTATGATCGAAATTATTTACGGTATTCATGCCATATTAACACTGCTGGAACATAATCCTCAGCATTTACTGGATGTATATTTGTTAAAAGGAAAAAACAAAAACAGTTTACAGCCTATAATTCAGCAACTGGAGCAAGCCGGCATAATAATCCAAATAGCCAGTCGCAAGTGGTTTGATGAGAAAGCTGCAGGGGCCATACACCAAGGCATTATTGCCCGCGTACAAGCTAAGAAGCAACAACAGTTGCAAGAGAATGATCTACCAGCACTGCTAGCACAGTTAGCCATGCCGCTACTACTAGTTTTGGATGGGGTCACCGATCCACATAACCTTGGTGCCTGTCTACGCTGTGCCGATGCTACTGGTGTACATGCGGTTATTGTTCCGCGTAATCGAGCAGCACCGTTAAACGCAACAGCTAAAAAAGTAGCTAGTGGCGCGGCGGAGACCGTGCCACTATTCCGTATTACCAATCTAACGCGCACGCTACGTATTCTGCAAGCGCATAATGTATGGATTGTGGGAACCGCAGGCGAGGCTACTCATACTCTCTATCAGAGTAAATTAACAGGGCCATTAGCTCTAGTAATGGGCGAGGAACACGTAGGTATGCGCCGTCTAACCCGTGAACACTGTGATGAAATAATTAGCATTCCCATGGCTGGCGCCGTTTCGTCCCTTAATGTGTCGGTTGCAGCTGGGGTATGCCTATTTGAAGCGGTACGACAACGTCGTTAAACATACTATTGCTACCTGATTCACTACCGGATTCACATTCCATATGTTAGTTCTTCTAATGTTATTAGCATCATTGTGACCCACAATTAGGAATTACACTTGCGCAATTACACCGAAATAAGGCTAATTTTTTTACACTAGCTAGTTTATTGGTATTACTACGGTTGTTTAATGAAGCTGTAAACGTTTAGCGTGTATTAAAATTATATATTATTTATTTTACTCTGACTATCTTACCCATCGAGCTAGTGGTTGCACTATTAATATAGAAAGATTATTATAAATATAATTCGAATGATTAGTACGGTGAGGAATTACATAATGATGGCTGTAACTAAGCTAGTTCTAATACGTCACGGTGAAAGCCAATGGAATCATGAAAACCGTTTTACCGGCTGGACGGATGTTGAATTATCGGCAAAAGGTCGCACCGAATCAAAGATAGCTGGTAAAATATTGAAATCAGCAGGTTATAAATTTGATGTTGCCTACACCTCTGTACTGAAACGAGCTATTAACACCCTATGGTATATACTAACCGAACTAGATCAGGTTTGGCTACCAGTGGAAAAATCCTGGCGTTTGAACGAGCGTCATTATGGTGCACTACAGGGACTCAACAAAGCTAAAACAGCAGCAAAATACGGTGATGAACTGGTTAAACAATGGCGGCGTAGTTTAGCGATTATTCCTCCTGCACTAACCATCGATGACCAGCGTTTCCCAGGCCACGATATACGCTATGCCAAATTAACCGCTAACGAATTACCAACCACAGAAAGCCTGGCGTTGACTATCGATCGCGTTCTGCCTTACTGGAAAGAAAATATTTTACCTCGTATGAAGAACGGTGAAAGGGTGATCATCACAGCCCACGGTAACTCCATTCGAGCAATGGTAAAATTTCTGGATAATCTTAGCGAAGAAGTGATCACAGAACTAAATATTCCTACAGGTATACCATTAGTGTACGAATTTGACAAAAATATACAAGTTATTAATCATTACTACCTTGGTAACGCTGATGAGATAGCATAAAGCTGCCGCGGTCTCTGTAATCACGTCATGCTAGCATCTAGTCTAGCGCTAGCATTATTGCACATCACGAACATCCCCTATCACAGTCAGATCAAATGATTGTCTCGATTCCAACTTCGGTTGGATAAATTGACTATAATAAAAAAACTGCATTGCATTCTTAGCTACTGTTGTAGTAGCTATTAAGCGCTATATCATGCTTATTCCACCCTTACGTAGTAAGCTTTTAAATAGCTTATATACGTACACAGCGTGCTCGATAACTGACTTGTCTAAATAAATGTGATTTCATCAACTATAGATATTCTTAGTTTTGTCACTGTACACTTTCAATAATATTGAATTTCATGAATTAACGTGAGGTTTTTGCTATGTTTGATTTAGATCATTTCGATGTAATTATAATTGGTGGCGGTCATGCAGGCACGGAAGCTGGAATGGCTTCGGCACGGATGGGATGCAAAACTATGTTACTAACACAGAATATTGATACACTTGGACAAATGTCTTGTAACCCTGCAATTGGCGGTATCGGTAAAGGACATTTAGTAAAAGAAATTGATGCTATGGGCGGCGTGATGGCACAGGCCATCGATCATGCTGGTATTCAATTTAGGAGGTTAAACTTCAGTAAGGGGCCAGCAGTTAGGGCGACCCGCGCCCAGGCTGATCGCTTGCTTTACCGTCAGGCGGTGCGCGCAGCGCTTGATAACCAGCCCAATTTACTAATTTTTCAACAGGAAGTAGAGGATCTAATCATAGAAGGTGATAGTGTCGTCGGCGCTGTTACTCAAATGGGACTTAAATTCCGCGCCCGTGCCGTGGTTCTTACCGTTGGGACCTTTCTCAATGGCAAAATACATATAGGAATGAATAACTACAGCGGCGGTAGGGCAGGTGATCCGTCATCAAGTGCACTATCGCGCCGTCTGCGTGAGCTGCCATTCCGGGTGCATCGCCTAAAAACTGGTACACCACCTCGCATTAATGTACGTAGTATAGATTTTACACATCTAGCAATGCAGCGAGGAGACAATCCACTACCGGTTTTCTCGTTCCTTGGATCTGCGGATCAACACCCGCGCCAAATTCCATGTTATATTACCTATACCAATGATCATACTCATGAAATAATACGTCAAAATCTTGATCGTAGCCCAATTTATGCTGGCATTATTGCAGAAGTTGGGCCACGCTATTGTCCTTCAATAGAAGATAAGGTCATGCGCTTCGCTGATCGTAATGCCCATCAGATTTTCCTCGAGCCAGAAGGGCTAACCAGCAATGAAATTTATCCCAACGGCATATCAACCAGCTTACCGTTTGATGTACAGATGAAAATTATTAACTCCGTGCAAGGTCTAGAGAACGCACGCATAGTGCGTCCAGGCTACGCAATCGAGTACGATTTCTTTGATCCACGTGATCTAAAGCTAACTATGGAAAGTAAATTGATCAATGGACTGTTCTTCGCCGGCCAAATCAACGGTACTACCGGATATGAAGAGGCAGCAGCCCAGGGTATGCTAGCTGGTTTGAACGCAGCAAGACTTGCGATCGGTAAAACTGGTTGGTCACCACGGCGTGATCAAGCCTATCTCGGCGTACTAGTAGATGATTTATGTACTCTTGGTACAAAAGAGCCTTACCGTATGTTTACCTCGCGTGCCGAATATAGACTGTTGTTACGGGAAGATAACGCAGATCTTCGGCTAACGGAAATTGGTAGAAAACTAGGAATGGTAGATGATATGCGCTGGGCAAGATTCTGTTCTAAGCAGGAACAGATAGAGCTCGAGCATCAGCGTCTGCGTAATATTTGGGTACATCCCCGCAGCGCCGGCATAAAAAAGCTTAATACGCTGCTTAAAACACCGCTGAAACAAGCAACTAACGGCGCCGAATTACTGTGCCGCCCAGAGATAAATTACGCACAGCTGACCAGTTTGAATGATTTTGGTCCAGCAATCACTGACGAGCAGGCAGCAGAACAGATCGAGATCATGATTAAATATCATGGTTATATTATTCGTCAACAGGAGGAAATTGAACGTCATATACGCCATGAAAATACACTGCTGCCAACTGATATTGATTTTAGCGTTGTATCTAGCCTATCCAACGAAGTTGTAGCTAAACTAAATGCTTACAAACCCCAATCTATCAGCCAGGCTTCAAGAATTTCTGGAGTTACGCCAGCTGCCATTTCTGTTTTGCTGGTCTGGCTGAAAAAACAAGGATTGCTACGCAGTAGCGTCTGAAAAAGACTGCATAACTCAATAATTAATATTAAACTAAACTACTAACTATGCGCCGATAGCATATAGTTAGTAGTTACCACGACGAAGGTAATAAAGTTAATACTAGGTTACTAGTTATCTGCTTAACGTGATATGTGGAAACCTTGGCAGCACAGCACTAGTAAGTTCGTGGTGCTGCTATTATCGCAGCAATAATAGCTGTCAATAGTCATTTTTCCCTAACCAGTAACTAAACTAACTAGCGGGGAAACTAGATTTGTACAATAAGACTATGTTAATCCAATATCTCACGCCTGCTCTGTATCTAAGATAAAAGCAGTGCTAACTAAGAAAGGCATTACTTATGCTAGCGCAAGTAATGTAATCCAGCGATGATGTAAATAATTTATATATAGTTAGTTACAACAACAGCTAATAATACAGCTAAATTTAGGTATAAATTGGGACTGCCGCCAGTAATAGCTGTGATAGCAACAGTTTAAAGTGTCAAGTAATGCTAGCAGCCTAGCATATCAGATACGAGCAAAATGCCCCTGATCGCCCCAAAAAATATGCCAAGCATCCGGTTAGTACTCGATAAACCAGTTTTTTCCACAAGTACAAACCAGCGAAACAGACTAACCATAAAAATTAGGTATATGTTCCTGACATGTAATTGTTACAATATTTGCCATTTATGCCCGCGCAATGAACGATACCACTGGCAAGCAAGATTGTTTCTAGTAACCACAGAAGGTGGTACCTTTGCCGTTGGTACCACGACCTACAATGATCCAGGTAGCTGGAAAGATGTAGCTTGAGGAATAAGTATTTATATCTTTTTATTCATGAGTTTATATGTTAAATCTTCACTAGAAGATAGCCTAACAACTTTAAGCCATTGTTATTATGGCGACAATCGATATCAGCATAGTGCTTTTTTTAACAACTCTGAAAATCTTAATATCAAATGCTGTAATAATATTACTAGATGAGATCTAAAAGTTATAGAACACTCATTTAGTTAAACTACACAGCTAATATAATAACTAATTAGCCTACCACGGCCTATCACTATAATTTTGCAAATGCATATTTGCTGTCCGGGAAGTAACTAATAGTGGAGTGGTAAGATAATACCGAAGCAATAATATAATAACGGCCACTATTAATTTTTATTTGATGTACGGCCACTATCGCAATCTCTTGATCTTGCTGTTGTGCAATAGTTGTATATACATGTTGTTTATATTCCAACTACTGATTGCCAAGTAGTAATACTAAAAATCAACATTATTTAGCAGCGAGTATTACTACTCATATCATATGGACAGTTTATCTGTATCAACTCAAGCAACTAATATTTGTTAAAACATATATGTCAGGCCTAACGCAATGATATTTTTGGTTGATATTTGTGCGGCACTGATAAAATCATTATTGGAAAGCAAATTGATGCGATAATCAATGAAAGTAAGCATGTGTTTGCTGAAGTTATACCTAGCGCCAACATCAATATGTTTTTTAATATCTTGTCTTTTACTACTATAGTCACTGTCCACGCGCAACTGTAGATAACCAAGAGAAGGACGCAGGCCAAAATATAATTTATATTGTGCTATTAATGCAATATTGTGCGCATTTTTAGCAACACCATACTTTTCGCCAGTGAATTTACCGTAGGACGTCATGTTACGGGTTTTACCGTACAGAGCCGCCAGATAAATTTTATCGGCATTATATTTCATGCCGAAAAAGCAAGCCTGAGCTTTTTTACCTGTATTACGCGTAATCTTCTGCAAGCGCTGATACATAGTGCGATTACTGCTGGTAACTGCAGCACCGGCTGAAACTCCCTTACCAAAATCGTAAGTAACTGATATACCATAGCCTACGCCATTTTCTTTCTGGAGATCAAGATCTGTTTTATGCTCAACTTTGCTATCATTTTTTCCTTGATATTGCAGTGCAAAATTAAAGCCATCTAACCTGCCGAAGCAGTTGGTATTGCGATAGGTTAGCAAGCTATTGGCGCGGCCAGTAATAACATTATCAGTAACTGTGGTATCCCCGCTGAATACTAGCACAATATCTGTCCAGGCACCGACGTCATACAGTACTCCGTAGTTCCGTCCATAATCGATACTGCCCACGTTGGTGAACTTGATACCGGCAAAACCTAATCGGCTAAAGTGATTGTTTGCGACTATACTTTCGGTATGGCGCAACCCAACTTCCTGTTCCAAGGTACCGAAACTAATAATATTAGCGCTAAGCTTGGTTTCTGCCCGGAAGCCATAACGAACAAAAGAACGATCACCGTTTTTATTAGCATAAAATGACATATAACGTATACAGTTGAATTTACCGTACAAATCAAGTTTATTACCTTCTTTATTATAAACTTCGGTGGCTCTGGCACTACTTACCATCGCTATTGCCGACATTAGTACAGAAAGATATTGTATTTTCATCTTGATACCCTCTATATATGTTATATTTTGCCACTAATAACTTAACAGCAGCAAAGGCTAAAATAACAACAAGAGTATGCAAAAAAATTGCAGCTCACTAATCAAGCTGATATTTCACTGAGCAAAAATTATGCTAAAACGCAAAAATAAGACGACGTTGTCCTTGTTTTTAGCCAACTAGCTCATTATAATTGCGCGCCGTTTTTCGAATAAAAACTTATGTATAAGTTCCTTACTTCCATGGGATAAAGTTGACCATCGGAGGTTGAATAATCCGTAAGGAGCCATTCTATGCGTCATTACGAAATAGTTTTTATGGTGCATCCTGACCAAAGCGAACAGGTTACTGGTATGATCGAACGCTATAGCAACCTGATTGCTATTGCTAAAGGCAAAATCCATCGTCTTGAAGACTGGGGACGTCGTCAGTTAGCGTACCCAATTAACAAACTACATAAAGCGCACTACGTTCTGCTGAACGTAGAAGCACCACAGAAAGTAGTAGAAGAGCTAGAAATAGCTTTTCGCTTCAATGACGCCATTATCCGCAGCATAGTCATGCGTGTTAAGCACGCCGCAACTGAAGCATCTCCGATCGGAAAAGTAAAAGACGAACGCCGCAAGCGCCGTGAAAATTTTGTAATCGATACTAACGAAGATTCTAATGCTGGTGATTCTGAAGAATACGATCATGTTAGATAGATCATGTTAGCAAACCGCCTGATGCTGTCGGGCATAGTGTGTAAAACACCTATACGTAAGGTGAGTCCTTCCGGTATTTCACATTGCCAGTTTGTGCTTGAGCACCGTTCTGTGCAGCACGAGGCTGGTTTTTCACGCCAGGCATGGTGTAGATTGCCCGTTGTGTTTAGTGGGCAACAAACTATTAATATAAACAGTATTATATTAGGCACGCATATTGCAGTGCAGGGGTTCATTAGTTGCCATCAAGGACGCAATGGCTTAAGCAAAATAGTGTTACATGCTAAAGTGTTACATGCTGAGCCAATTGATTTGATATATGGAGACTAGCCTTATGGGAAGTTATTTCCGTCGTCGCAAATTCTGCCGTTTTACCGCGGATGGCGTTGTTGAGATTGATTACAAAGACATCGCTATGCTGAAAAACTATATCACTGAAAGTGGAAAAATTGTCCCGAGCCGGATTACCGGTACTCGTGCCAAATACCAACGGCAGCTAGCCAGCGCTATCAAGCGTGCGCGTTACCTTGCGCTATTGCCGTACACTGATCTGCATCATTAATCAGTCTGGATCTACTAATTATTTGAGAGGAGAAAATGATGCAAGTGATTCTGCTTGCTAAAGTAAGTAACCTGGGCGGTTTTAGTGATCAGGTTAAAGTGAAAGCTGGCTATGCTCGTAACTACCTAATTCCGCAGGGCAAAGCAGTGCCAGCTACCAAGGAAAACTTGAAAGAGTTTGAGGTACGTCGTGCTGAATTGGAAACAAAACTGGCGGATATTCAGGCTGCCGCTGAAACACGCGCTGCAAAACTTCAGGAAGTAGGTTGCATTATTATTGCGGCTAAAGCAGGCAACGAAGGTAAACTTTTTGGCTCTATTGGTGCCCGTAACGTCGCGGACGCAATAACTACTGCAGGAGTTAATGTAACTAAAAGTGAAGTACGTTTGCCACATGGTGTGTTGCGCAATATTGGTGACCACGACGTCAAAATTCAGGTATATAACGATATGTTCGTTACCCTGAATGTAGTAATTGTGCCTGAAGCATAACCGTAGCAGGCCGGCCTGACTAACCTATGTCATAGTTCCCCTATGATGGCGGGCATGGCTGCAATAACAGCCATACATACATAACATAATATGGTGGTTTAGTTTGTTGTTGTTTTTGCTGAACAAAACATAAAAAATAGCAAACCTGGGAATCACGTAGACTGTTCTTCTTGAAATTCTGCATGTAATTGTAATGGTGGTTACGACTAGATCTCATTATGACGCAAACTGTGCGACTTGTTGATTGAGGCTATTACAGTAAATTATTATTAGAATAGGAGAATGAAATGATACATATTGTCTACGTTGCTAGCCCAGAAAGTCAGCAAATACACGTCTGGCAAATGGATAATCAAGGCTCGCTAACATTATTGCAAGTGTTAAACACCCCCGGTCAAGGGAAGCCGATGGCAATTCATCCAGCGAACACACACCTATATATTGGTGTTCGGCCGGTATGTGGTGTGGTAAGCTACTACATTGATAAACTAGGGTTGTTAACCGAAGCTAATATAACGCCGTTGCCGGGTAGCCCGACGCATTTAACCACAGATTCAAAGGGCAAGAAACTGTACAGCGTTTCCTATAGCAGCAGTTGTCTCAGCGTCAGCCCCATCGATGAGCATGGTATCGTCGGCGCGCCGCAGCAAACCCTGGAAGGATTAACCAACTGCCATTCCGCTAATGTAGATACCATCAATAAGTTACTCTGGGTGCCATGCCTGCAAGAAGATCGTATACGACTCTATGCTATTGACGAGTCTGAAAATTTGACAACTCTAAAGCCGGTGGCGCTAAAAAGTACCGGCGCTGGACCACGTCATATGGCTTTTCACTACAGCGGTAATTATGCCTATGTCATCAATGAACTCAGCGGTATGGTGCAGGTGATTGCTATAAACGCCGCGCGCACCGGTCCGCGTATTGTGCAAACACTAGATATGATGCATTCTTCTGGATTGAGTGATACCCGCTGGGCGGCTGATATTCATATTACTCCTAATGGAAATTTGCTTTACTGTTGCGATCGCACCACAAGCATTATCAGCTGGTTTGCAGTGTCGGAGGAAGGCAACGTACTAAGTTTTTTGGGCCAACAGAAAACTGAAACCCAGCCTTGTGGGTTCAATATCGATACCCAAGGGCGTTTCCTAGTTGCTGCCGGGCAGAAATCGCACCATATAGCAGTGTACGCCATCGATGCAAAATCAGGCAAACTAGCGCCCATAGCACGCTATGAGGTAGGGCAAGGACCGATGTGGGTATCGATCATAAAACGGTAAGTAACTACTGCACGTGCGCACCTAGCTTTTAGCTTAAAGCTATCTAGACCATAGAACAACATCAATCAGGCATGTTTCTCATGTATAGTGGTTTGCGGATAGATAGTAAGAGGAAACAGATGTTAAAAAAAGCATGACATAAACATTGCAGATTATGATGCTGAATTGTGGCAGGCAATGGAGCAGGAAGTAATGCGCCAGAAAGAGCACATTGAACTGATTGCCTCTGAAATACACTAGTACCAGAATTATGCAGGCTAAGGGCTCACAGCTAACCAATAAGTACGCTGAAGGTTATCCCGGTTACTATGGCGGATGTGAATATGTAGACGTGGTTGAGCAATTGGCAATCGATCGCGCGAAAGCTTTGTTTGGTGCCGATTATGCAAATGTACAGCCTCATTCTGGATCACAGGCAAATTATGCTATTTCAGCCGGTCGATACAGTGCTTTACATGCATCTAGCACACGGTGGTCATTTGACAAACGGTGCTTCAGTTAATCTGGTAAATTATATAATTTATATAATAAATAATATCGTGCATTAATGTATGACAGACTTAATTCAGCTGTTTTCCATGGTGCGCAGGGCGGTCCGTTAATGCATGTCATCGCCGCTAAGGCAGTTGCCTTGAAATAGGCCATGGAGCCAGCGTTTAAAACTTACCAGCAACAGATAGTAGAGGTTTTCTTATTTCGCGGTTTCAAAGTAGTATCAGGCGCTACCAATAATCACCTGTTCTTGCTAGATTTACGGGAAAAAACCTTAACGGACAAGAGGCTGATATTGCCCTGGGCCGCGCAAATATTACTGTTAACAAAAACAATGTACCGAACGATCAACAAAGCCCGTTCGTTACCTACTGGATAAGTATTGGTACACCAGCTGTTGTCACCCGCCGTGGTTTTAACGAAGCTGATGTGCGCACATTGGCGGGCTGGATGTGCGACGTTCTTGATAATATCAACAACAATGCAGTAATTACACGTACCAAAAACAACGTTCTGGAGCTATGTGCCCTTCATACAGTTTACGGTTTATGTTCAATGACAGCGTTTTTACCCGCTAGAATATGTTGATAAAAAACTAAGACGTTATCCTGATTTTGAACATAACCACATTACCGATATCAAGGTAACTACGCCAACATGTCAACGCTGTTCATCTCAGATATTCATCTTTGCGCACAAAATTCGGCTACTACCGCCAGTTTTCTGCATTTTTTGCGTAACAGGGCCCTGGACGCTCAAGCATTATATATTCTTGGTGATTTGTTTGAGACATGGATAGGGGATGATGATCCTAATCCGTTACATCACGAAATTTCTGTTGCACTGCAAATTTTGGGTCAGCGCTGTATTCCCTGCTATTTTATCCATGGTAATCGTGATTTCCTACTCGGTAAGCGCTATGCTATAACTTGCGGTATGACGCTGTTGTCAGCACCGCAGGTTATGCAGCTTGATGGGCTTAGTGTCGTGATACTGCATGGCGACACGTTGTGTACCGACGATAGCGAATACCAGAATTTTCGCCGATTAGTGCATCAACGCTGGCGGCAACGACTATTTTTATCGCTACCATTGCCATTGCGGTTAAGAATTGCCAATAGAATGCGCGCGAAGAGCCTGCATGTAAATGCAATTAAAACCTACGATATCATGGACGTTAACACACAGGCAGTGATGACATTGATGGCGCACACTGGTGCTAAGGTGATGATACATGGCCATACCCACCTACCAGCTATTCACCGTTTACCTGGTGCGCGCTGTCGTGTTGTGCTTGGTGCTTGGCACCGCCACGGGTCGGTTATTGAGGTTACGGCCACAAGCGTTAAACTATGCGAGTTCTCTGTTAAGACTACTGACTACTCATAGTCTATAATCTATAATCTATCTTTGGGTCAGCGCTGCTATCGAGGCGAATAAAGAAAAAACTCTAGATTAAAATTACAACCAGCAGCGCATGTTTCAGACAGCAGTCTAGGCTAGCTGGCTAGAGCTCAACATATTCTAGAAGTAGCAGCATGAAGAATAATATATTACAGACGTTCCTGAGATGCCACCTGCGCTTATGTCTAACGGTGACAAACTGACTTAATAAGCACATTGCATTATTAATCAATGGAATCAAGGGCGGCATATAGGTGCAATTAATATTTCGCTCGTTTGTAGACACTGCCAGTTGCCCAAAACCTTGACTTAGTGGCTATGATCATGACATCATATAGTACTTACTATCATTTTTTAGGCGTCCGTAGCTCAGTTGGTTAGAGCACCACCTTGACATGGTGGGGGTCAGTGGTTCGATTCCACTCGGACGTACCAAATACTATCTTAGTTACTAGTTCTATTCAGTTAGACCACCACAGGTGGGTAATTGATATTTCATGATTGTATTTTTTTTGCTCATTCATGTCGACGTATTTTTCGGTATAGATAGAAGCAAATATAGCAATAATCGCTATATTTATTAATTTATCCCTTCTAAACATGTCATAAAACTAACACATCGGGACTATATATAGTCTAAGTATGGCTGTGCTAGATATTAGCTAGAACCTAAATTATCTATGATAACTTGTGATAAGTTATCATTTATCATACAATATATATAAAATAAGCAGTTAATACGTCAGTTTTAGCCAGATGAGGAAGTGCATGTTTACAGGGATTGTGCAAACCACAGTGCCCATTATTGCGATTGAAGAAAAAAATTATTTTCGTACCCATTACCTCCGTCTTCCTGCTGAGCTGTTGCTTGATTTATCCATTGGCTCCTCTGTCGCCCATAATGGTTGTTGTCTGACAGTTACCGGAATTAATAGCAACATGGTAAGTTTTGATCTGATGAAAGAAACGCTCATACTTACCAACTTGGGCCAGCTTGGGGTCGGCGACGAGGTTAACATTGAACGGGCGGCGCGCCTACAGGCAGAAATTGGTGGACATCTTATGTCAGGGCACGTTAGATGCACAGCCGAACTAACTAAAATTATCACATCAGAGAACAACCGACAGATTTGGTGTTCAATGCAAAATAGGCAACTAATGAAATATATCCTGCATAAAGGCTATATCGGCGTTGAAGGCATAAGTTTGACGGTAGGCGAGATTACAGGCAGCTGTTTTTGTGTGCATGTGATACCTGAAACTTTGTTGCGCACCAACCTAGGTCAAAAACGGCTCGGCGAGAGCGTCAATATCGAACTTGACCCACAGACGCAGGTAATTGTTAATACCGTGGAACGGGTATTAGTTAGTAAGTAAGTTAGGCGCGAACGTACAGCAGTATCTCGATCTAGTACGGGATGTAGGTAGATAGCAGCATAGCACCGGAAGGACCATCGATAGCAGCCAATAAATTATAATCTTAACAACTGAGTATTCCGATAAGTATATATCTTATATGAGATGCGCAAGGCATGACAAACTACAAAAAATCCTGGCCCGCTCCGGATATGGTGCACGCAGAAAGATCGAAGCACTTATTGAGCAGGGTCGCGTGAGCGTAGACGGTCAAGTTGCTACTCTGGGAGATCGTGTGGAGGTAATTAATACTACCAAGATCCGCATTGATGGTCGAATTATCACTATCCAACCGGTAGAAAACAATCGTTGCCGCGTGCTGGCATATTATAAACAGGAAGGCGAACTATGTACACGCCGCGATCCGGATGGAAGGCCAACGGTGTTTGATCGCCTGCCACTTCTCAATCATTCCCGCTGGGTGGCCATTGGCCGCCTGGATATCAACACATCAGGGCTATTGTTATTTACCAATGATGGAGAACTTGCTCATTTCTTGATGCATCCTAGCTGTGAAATCGAACGTGAATATGCCGTGCGTGTTTTCGGCATAGTGGATGAGGGGAAATTACGTCAGCTGACCAGCGGTGTTCAGCTAGAAGATGGTTATGCTTACTTTAACAGCTTGAAGTTACAGGAGGGGGGAACAGGTCTAAACCAGTGGTACACTGTTACTCTGAAGGAAGGGCGTAATCGCGAAGTGCGGCGAATGTGGGAAGCAGTTGGACTACAAGTAAGTCGTCTTATCCGCGTGCGCTACGGTAACATTAGCCTGCCCAAGGGAATGCAACGCGGCAGTTGGGCTATGCTGCCGCCAGAACAGATAAGTTATCTTATGCGACGGGATTATACTGGTAACACAATCAAAGCACATTCACGCTGTAGTGGTAACCACCATAGCAAAAAAAAAAAACAACTACACAGTAGATAACAAATTACATTGTAAGTAATTGATATTAGTTAGTGTGCTATTTACATTGTGTATTTATTTGGTTCAGTTCAGCCATGCAAGTTGACTTTTTGCCTCTATACTAGTTTACTAGTACGTAGTTAAATACAAGTCATCGAGATACTCACATAATTATACTTGTCACTTTACTTTTTCGCTGGCGGCGTATTTTTTGATGTGGTTGGTGGCGTTATCATGCGTTGTAATCATTAGAACAAGCAAGATCCAGACTAGCCCGCGGCGCACGCGGGCTTTTTCATGGGTAACAATTAGGAAAATAGATAATGCAACAAATAACAAGTAGCCAATACCAGATAGAATTGCTGTACGCTCAAGCCTCTTACAGTTCCGATCCTACGGCTATATTCAACCAGTTGTGTGGTAACCGTCCCGCGACACTATTGCTGGAATCAGCTGAGATTGATAAGAAGCATGATCTTGAAAGCATGATGGTAGTGGACAGCGCGCTGCGGATCACCGCCCTTGGCCAAACTGTAACAATTCAGGCTCTGAGTGCCAACGGCGCCGCTCTGTTGCCGCTGCTAAAAGAAGCTTTACCGGAGCAGGTGCCGTTGATTGTGCATCCCTATGGCTGTGAGCTAACTTTCCCACAAACGGAACAAGCAGTAGATGAGGACGCCAGGCTATGTTCGTTGTCTGTATTTGATTGTCTACGTCTGCTACTGAAGCTGGTTAAGCAACCGCCAGCATCACCGAAAGCGATGTTTTTCGGGGGCTTGTTCGCTTATGATCTAGTTGCTGGTTTTGAAGCTTTGCCGTTACTGCGTCCAGGACAACGTTGCCCAGATTATTGCTTTTATCTTGCTGAAACTCTTCTGATACTAGATCATCAGCAGCAAACCTGTGAACTGCAGTGCAGCCTATTTAGCCCCAATACAGTGGAAAAACAGCGATTGCAGCAACGTATTGAGCAATTACGACATCAGCTGCTAACTCAGGTGCCTGAACCACTACCGCATTTGGTTATTGATACCATGTCACTAACCTGCAGCCATAGCGACGAGGAGTATGGCATAATTATACGTCGCATGCAGCAGGCCATTCGCAAAGGAGAAATTTTCCAGGTAGTGCCATCTAGGAGATTTTTCCTGCCATGTGCTTCTTCGCTTGCCGCCTACCGCACGTTGAAAAAAAATAATCCCAGTCCATATATGTTTTTCATGCAAGATAAGGAATTCACTTTGTTTGGTGCCTCGCCGGAAAGCGCGTTAAAATACGATCCAAACAACAGGCAAATTGAAATTTACCCGATTGCTGGAACCCGCCCGCGTGGTCACCGCGATGACGGTACGTTGGATGCCGATCTCGACAGCAGAATCGAGCTGGCAATGAGAATTGATCATAAAGAGTTAGCTGAGCATCTGATGTTAGTAGATTTGGCGCGCAACGATCTTGCGCGCATCTGTGAACCTGGCACTCGCTATGTAGCAGATCTTACCAAAGTCGATCGCTATTCTTTCGTCATGCATTTAGTTTCGCGGGTGGTAGGTAAGCTGAGAGCTGATCTTGACGTGCTACATGCTTATCGTGCTTGCATGAACATGGGTACATTGAGTGGAGCACCAAAAGTTCGAGCAATGCAGCTTATAGCCGAGGCTGAAGGTGAACGCCGCGGTAGTTACGGCGGTGCAATTGGTTATTTCACTGCTACTGGCGCTCTCGATACCTGTATTATCATCCGTTCCGCCTATGTAGAAGACGGCATAGCCACAGTACAGGCAGGGGCGGGCGTGGTACTGGATTCTGTTCCACAAACTGAAGCCGACGAAAGTCGCAATAAAGCACGTGCGGTTTTGCGCGCGATTGCTACCACCCATGATGCAAAGGAACTGTTCTAATGGCCGATATTCTGTTGCTCGATAACATCGACTCTTTTACCTATAATATAGTGGATCAGTTACGTGCTAGCTCTCATAGAGTATTAATTTACCGCAATCATTTGCCGGCAGAACTTATCACGCGGTCGCTTTCTAAAATGAAACAACCGATTCTAATACTATCGCCTGGGCCAGGAGCACCAGCTCAGGCAGGCTGCATGCCAGAATTGCTTACCAAACTACGAGGTCGGTTACCAATCATCGGCATCTGCCTAGGGCATCAGGCAATAGTAGAAGCCTACAGTGGTCATATAGGCCAGGCTGATGAGATTATGCATGGTAAAGCTTCGCCTATACATCACGATAATCAGGGGATGTTCGCAGGGATACCTAATCCGCTGACGGTGGCGCGCTATCATTCACTGATATGCAGTCAGGTACCGAAGTCGCTAACAGTTAACGCTCACTATAACAAAATGATCATGGCAGTACGCAATGACGAAGATCGGATCTGTGGCTTCCAATTTCATCCTGAATCAATTTTAACTACCCAAGGAGCAAATTTGTTAAATCAAACACTAGTTTGGGCGCTGACATAACACACCACTAGTAACGATATTTTATGATCAATACCTAATGGCTACCGCGCAGAATGGCCATGACAGCAAGAGGATAATCAATCCATGCAGGACAAGATACTTGAAACAATAGTCGCCGCTAAATATAAATGGGTGGCTAATCGAAAACAGCTGCAGCCGTTGGATAGTTTTTTTTATCAGGTACATCCCAGCACCCGCAGTTTTTATCAAGCACTGTCAGGTACTAGGACGTCTTTTATCCTAGAGTGCAAACAAGCGTCGCCGTCTAAGGGCATTATTCGCGCTAATTTTGACCCGCTAGCTATCGCTGGGGTGTACCGACATTACTCTTCTGCTATTTCGGTGCTAACCGAAGAGAAATCTTTCCAGGGCAGTTTCGATTTCTTACGTCAAGTTAGACAAACTGTGGGACAGCCGATCTTATGCAAAGATTTTATCATCGATCCCTGGCAGATTTACCTAGCTAGATTGTATCAGGCTGACGCTATTTTACTGATGTTATCCGTCCTGGATGATGATACCTACTGTACACTAACTTCAGTGGCCCACAGCCTAAGTATGGGAGTGTTGACTGAAATATTAAACAATGCCGAGCGCGAGCGAGCGATTGCGCTGAAAGCGCAGGTGGTTGGTATCAATAATCGAGATTTACGTGATTTGTCCATAGATTTGAACCGCACCCGCACCCTTGGTCCTTGTCTTCCAGCAGGAGTCACGGTCATTAGCGAGTCTGGCATGAAGCATTATCGTCAAGTACACGAACTAAGCTACTACGTCAATGGTTTTCTTATTGGTAGTGCGCTAATGGCCGAACTAGAATTGATGCTGGCGGTAAACAGGGTGCTACTAGGGGAAAACAAAGTCTGTGGTTTGACCCGCGCCGCTGATGCGCGCGCTTCTTTGGATGCCGGCATGCTTTACGGTGGGATCATTTTTGTTCTTGGTTCTCCTAGGCAGGTCAAAAATAATTGCTGCACCGTCATTGCCGGTGCAGCGCTGCGCTATATTGGTGTGTTTTTTGATGCTCCGATGAGCAAAATTACTGCTAAAGCAAGAGCACTATCGTTGGCAGCAGTACAGTTACACGGTAGCGAAGATAAGACCTATATTGACGCTCTGCGTCAGTCACTGCCAATCGATTGCCGTATATGGAAAGCACTAAATATAAACAATACCATACTGGCACGCAAACTGGCCCAAGTAGAGCGCTATTTGATTGACAATGGTGGCGGCAGCGGCAAACCTTTCGACTGGTTGCTATTAAATGATGCAGCGCTAAAGAACGTCATGCTTGCTGGCGGTCTGGGTGTAGATAATTGTGTGGCCGCTGCCAGTTTTAGCGGCGTTGGCCTGGATTACAATTCTGGAGTCGAAAGTTCACCTGGTATTAAAGATCATAATAAACTAGCAACGGTATTTCAAACGCTGCGTGCATATTAACAAAAAAATTAGACTGAAACTGTGAGAGACAACCAAGTATGACACTAGTTAATCCTTATTTTGGCGAGTTTGGCGGTATGTATGTGCCCCAAATTCTTATGCCAACGCTGCTCCAACTGGAAGAGGCGTTCGTTAACGCCCAAAGCGACCATGCATTTCAGGCTGAATTCAGTAGTCTGCTTACACATTACGCTGGGCGGCCGACACCACTAACCATTTGCCACAATCTAACCACCGGTACTAAGACAAAATTGTATCTGAAACGAGAAGACTTACTACACGGTGGCGCCCATAAAACCAACCAGGTATTGGGCCAAGCACTCTTGGCCAAACGCATGGGAAAAACAGAAATTATCGCTGAAACTGGTGCTGGCCAGCACGGCGTAGCATCGGCACTTTCTTCTGCATTGCTTGGGCTGAAATGCCGCATTTATATGGGTGAAAAAGATATTGAGCGCCAGTCACCGAACGTATTTCGTATGAAGCTGATGGGTGCAGAGGTCATTCCAGTACACAGCGGTTCCTCTACCCTAAAAGATGCCTGCAACGAAGCTTTGCGCGACTGGTCCGACAGTTATGAAAGAGCTCACTATATGCTAGGCACCGCTGCCGGTCCACATCCGTTCCCTACCATCGTGCGCGAATTTCAGCGAATGATAGGCGAGGAGACGCGCGCACAAATATTAGAGCACGAACAACGCCTGCCGGATGCATTAATTGCCTGTGTTGGTGGCGGTTCCAACGCCATCGGGATGTTCGCTGATTTCATTAATGAACCTGACGTGCGCCTGATAGGCGTGGAGCCAGGCGGTAAAGGTATCGAAACTGGCAATCATGGTGCATCTCTTAAACATGGCCGGACTGGCATCTACTTCGGCATGAAGTCGCCGATGATGCAATCCGCCGAAGGACAGATTGAGGAGTCATATTCGATCTCAGCTGGTTTGGACTTTCCTTCGGTTGGTCCCCAGCATGCTTACCTTGATAGCATCGGTCGCGCCGAGTACGTATCGGTTACTGATGAAGAAGCATTGGGCGCATTCCAGCGCCTATCACGCCAAGCTGGCATTATACCAGCGCTTGAATCATCCCACGCTTTAGCCCATGCGCTACGTATGATTCAAGAGGCACCAAAAAAAGAACAGATACTCGTAGTAAATCTGTCTGGCCGAGGAGATAAAGATATTTTAACCGTTCATGATATTTTATCCGAACGAGGAGAAATCTAATATGGAACGCTATCAGAAATTATTTAGCAAGCTAACTTCACGCACTGAAGGCGCTTTCGTGCCGTTTGTGACGCTTGGTGATCCTAGTCCTGTACTATCGCTGCAAATTATCGATACTCTTATTAGCGCAGGGGCCGATGCTTTAGAACTAGGCATACCGTTCTCCGATCCATTGGCCGATGGCCCAACTATTCAAAAAGCCAACCTGCGCGCGTTTGCCGCCGGCGTAACGCCGGCACACTGTTTTGAACTACTATCATCCATTCGTGCAAAATACGCTGAGATACCAATTGGATTGCTAATGTATGCCAATTTGGTATATAACGAAGGTATTGACTCTTTCTACGCCCGCTGCGCCGCTGTTGGCGTTGACTCAGTGCTTGTAGCTGACGTGCCGCTGCAAGAAAGCCTACTATTTCGCCAAGCTGCGTTACGCCATGATGTGGCACCAATTTTTATTTGTCCACCAAACGCTGACAGCGAGCTGCTGCACGAAATAGCTTTTTACGGCCGAGCGTATACCTATCTGCTTTCGCGTGCAGGTGTCACTGGCAGTGAAAAAAGGGCAAATAAGCCGCTGACACAGCTTGTCAATGCATTGAAGAAGTATAAAGCAGCGCCCATACTTCAGGGCTTCGGTATTGCTGAACCCATCCAAGTACGCGCTGCTTTGCAGGCTGGTACCGCAGGTGCTATCTCAGGCTCGGCCATCGTGCGTATTATTGAAGAGCATGTGGATCATTCAACACTGATGCTAGAAAAATTGTCACTATTCGTTAGTGCAATGAAAGCTGCCACCCGCTGTTGAATAAGTAAGATTGCTGCTAATTTAATTGCTAAATTAAACTTAATATTTATAGAAAAACTGACTATTAACTGCTAGTTCATGGTAGCTGTTTTGTCATAACACTAGCTGTTTGATAAGCATCCTATGCTCACTGAAAATAAATAAAATTACCGGCAAGCAATACGGGGTTATAACAGTTATTATATATTCAAATTATTGGTATATTAGTTGATGTTTTTACCCAGGAGCCCCCATGCCAAGAATAGCAAGTACCATGTACCAAGACATGCTAAATTTTTTCCGCAATCAGTTGACTAGTGTCGTGCTGTTGGCGCTATTAACAGCACTGATCAATGTTATTCTGGGGTATATACTGTCTCCGGGTAGCGCTCAGTTGAGAATACTGAACGACTGTAATAATATTAGTAACATTGCAGATATGAGCATTCAGCAGTTGGTACGAAATATGTCGCTTGAACAGCAAATGGTGCTGCTGAAAGCAGCTGCTGCTAGCACTATTGCTGGTATAGTCGGTAACGTTCTGCTTGCAAGCGGGCTGCTGAACATGGTTCGCCTGACCTCTAACAATCAGCAGCCTAACAGTGTATTACGCGCTATCGGCTTGTCTGCACCTATTTTACCGCGCCTGTTGTTACTAATTTTTCTTACAACATTGCTGGTGCAACTGGGAATGCTGTTTATTATCGTACCTGGTGTTGTATTTGCCATCGCCTTTAGCCTGGCGCCAGTAATTGCTACCAGCGATAATCTAGGCACGATTAAATCAATGCGTATGAGCGCTAGTTTGGCGTTTGCTAATATCCGTTTGCTAGCACCTGCGGTATGTTTATGGCTGCTAGCTAAGGCTATAGTGTTACTGTTGGCAACCAAGTTAACGATAATATCATCGCTTATAGTAGCGGTGTTATTAAATGGGTTAATCAATCTTCTTTCTGCTATTCTGCTGATCTATCTATTTCGCCTATATATTTTGTTGCGATAGGTCTAACTAACTAATTTAGCCACCGCCACCAATCAGTTTGTTCATAAGTAACTGTATCAATGACGCCAGGATTTATATTGATTGATTAGTCCATTAGTAGAACTATCATGGGTGTCAATTATATTATCCTGTGTCAATTCCGGCAAAATGTGATCAGCGAGCTGCTTGCCAAGCTCGACGCCCCATTGATCGAAGGTATATATATTGAATATCACTCCTTGAGTAAAAATCTTGTGCTCATACATTGCAATTAGCGCCCCCAGGCTATAGGGGGTAATCTCACGTAGCAAAATAGAGTTAGTGGGACGGTTACCCTCAAAAACGTTAAAAGGGGCTACGTGCCGTACTTGATCCGGCGACTTACCTGCAGTGCAGAATTCATGATCAACTACTGCTCTTGATTTGCCAAAGGCTAATGCTTCAGTTTGTGCGAAGAAATTAGACAAAAGTTTAACATGATGATCAGTAATAGGATTATGGCTGATGGCTGGTGCAATAAAATCGCAAGGCACTATCTTGGTTCCTTGGTGAATTAGTTGATAAAATGCATGCTGACCGTTAGTGCCTGGCTCACCCCATATAATTGGACCGGTTTGATATCTAACTGTATGTCCTTCGCGATCGACATATTTACCATTAGATTCCATATTGCCCTGCTGTAAATATGCAGCAAAGCGGTGCATATATTGATCGTAAGGCAAAATTGCCTCGGTTTCCATGCCGTAGAAATTATTGTACCAAATGCCAATTAGCGCAAGCAGCACTGGTAAATTATTATTTAGCGGCGTTTTTAAAAAATGATGGTCCATAGCATGTGCACCGCTGAGCAGTTTTTCAAAATTATCGAAACCAAGTGATAGCGAAATAGATAACCCGATGGCGGACCAGAGCGAATAGCGGCCGCCAACCCAGTCCCAGAACTCAAACATATTTTCCGGATCGATACCAAATTCAGCTACTGCTTTTGCGTTAGTGGACAAAGCAGCAAAATGGCAAGTAACATATTTCTGATCGACTGCGGTTTGCAGGAACCAATCCCGCGCGCTGCGGGCGTTGGTCATAGTTTCCTGAGTAGTAAAGGTTTTAGAGGCTACTAGAAAAAACGTGGTTGCTGGATCCAGGCATTTTAATGTTTCAGCAATATGAGTGCCGTCAACATTAGACACATAATGCATTTTAAGGTGATTTTTATACGGCCGTAATGCTTCAGTGACCATATACGGGCCAAGATCGGAGCCGCCGATACCAATATTGACGATATCTATGATAGTGCGTCCGGTATAGCCTTTCCATTCACCGCTGATCAACCTCTCGCTGAAATGTTTCATTTTAGTAAGTACCGCATTGACGTCAGCCATTACATCCTGACCTTCCAGGTAAATAGGCGTATTGCTACGGTTGCGTAACGCTACATGCAACACTGCTCGATCCTCGGTGTGGTTAATTTTATCGCCGTTAAACATTGCAGCAATAGCATTACTTACGCCACACTCAGTCGCCAGCGCCAATAATAGGGTTATGGTTTTTGAGGTAATGCGATTTTTTGAATAATCAACTAGTATCTGGTTAGCAAAATTTGCTGAGAAAGAAGAAAAACGTTCTGGATCCTGTGCAAACAGGTCTATTATTTGTACGTATTTCATCGATTCGAAATGTGTTTGCAACGATTTCCAGGCCGAAGTATGGCTGGGATTGATATTTTTCATACAAACATCCTATCGCTAAAATTGCTAAAAACAGTTCTATTTAGCACATTAGTGCTACTAAAGGCCAATTTAAGGTATTGTTCGTAGATAATCGGTATAAATGCATACGAGCTATTGGCTGGCCGGCATCAGGAAATAAACTTTAGTAGCCACAGCTTTAGGCGGTACCACCTACAGTGATTTTATCCAACTTCACCGTCGGCTGGCCCACACCAACCGGTAAACTTTGGCCTTCTTTATTACAGACGCCTACACCGTTATCTAAAGCCAAATCATTTCCGACCATTGATATTTGCTGCATCGCTTCGATACCTGATCCGATTAACGTCGCGCCTTTCACCGGCTTAGTAACACGGCCTTTTTCAATTAAATAAGCTTCAGAGGTGGAGAAAACAAACTTACCAGAGGTAATATCCACTTGGCCGCCGCTAAAGTTAGGTGCATAAATACCGTGGTTAACACTAGCAATAATCTCGGCCGGTGTAGATTTACCTGTCAACAGGTAGGTATTGGTCATACGTGGCATTGGTAAATGTGCATGGGACTCGCGGCGGCCATTGCCAGTGGGCGCTACCTCCATCAGCTGGGCGTTGAGTTTGTCCTGCATGTACCCTTTCAACCAGCCTTTTTCTATCAGCACATTATATTGTCCTGGTACTCCCTCATCATCGATAGCCAGCGAGCCGCGACGGCCGGTAAGCGTACCATCGTCTACTACTGTGCATAGTTCAGATGCTACTAACTCACCTATCTGGCCGCTGAACACAGAGTTGCCGCGGCGGTTGAAATCACCTTCAAGGCCGTGCCCTACTGCTTCGTGCAACATAACACCAGGCCAACCTGCCCCCAGCACCACCGGCATAGCGCCAGCTGGTGCGGCGGCAGCAGAAAGATTTACAAGCGCCATTCGCACCGCTTCTCGCGCAAAACTATCAGCACGCACCTCGCCGTTCACCTCTTCCAAGAAAAAATTATAACTAACACGACCACCGCCGCCGCTGGTACCGCGTTCTCTTTT
Source organism: Candidatus Moranella endobia PCIT (assembly GCF_000219175.1). Taxonomy (GTDB): domain Bacteria; phylum Pseudomonadota; class Gammaproteobacteria; order Enterobacterales; family Enterobacteriaceae; genus Moranella; species Moranella endobia. Next base: position 137,571 of record NC_015735.1, read on the forward strand.
ACCGTCCTGCTCCACTTGCGCGCTTATAGAAAGCTGCACCAGTGGACGCACATCAGTCGCAAGCGTACCGTCAGTAGCGGCGACCAGCATCTGTTCGTACAAACCCGACAAGCTGGCTGTCACTGCCTGAACACGTGTATCAGCGTCGCGCGCAGCTTTATCCACTCGGTGTAGTAACGCGATTTTTTCATCGCACGGTAAGCTATTAAGCGGATCTAACAAAGGATACAGAGGGCAGTAGCTTACCGCCCCCAGGATCTTGACTTGGCCACTGCCAGCTTCTCTAACAATACTGCGTGCGGCCAGCGCGCTTTTGTTCAATGCCGCAAATGTAATTTGGTCAGAATAAGCAAAACCGGTTTTTTCTCCGCTGATCGCGCGAGCACCAATACCTTGTTCGATATTATGCGACCCTTTTTTTATTATGCGGTCTTCAATGATCCATGTTTCATGATAGCTTGACTTAAAATATAGATCAGCATAGTCCAGACGTCGTGCGCTCATCTGTTCTAGTAAGTTAAAAAGATGTTCATACTGCAGATTATTAGCAGAAAGTAAATGGTCACTGACCAATGTCAGACTCATAGAGGTAACATCCTGAATGGAAGTATGTGTTTTTTTTACAAAACATTTAGTAATAATACTGCAATTTTGTTTGTCTTATGAAGGTCAGTTCAATTGCAGCTGAGGTAGAATCTGTTTAACTTGGGCAAGATATTCTGCTCGATCGTGACCGATCAAAACTTCAGTACACGGCAATTTGGCGGTCAGAGGATTAACAGCCTGCTGGTTGATCCAGACTTCGTAATGCAAATGAGGGCCAGTAGAACGTCCGGTATTGCCGGACAAGGCAATACAAGCACCGCGTTTCACTTTTTGTCCTGGTTTTACCAACAATTTTTTCAGATGCATATAGCGCGTCATGTACTGGCGGCCGTGGCGGATGGCAACATAGTTACCTGCGGCTCCATCTTGTTTACTAACAATAACTTCGCCATCGCCCACAGCAAGTACTGGCGTACCGACCGGAACAGCGAAATCGACGCCGCGATGGGGTGCTATACGGCCGGTGATGGGGTTAAGCCTCTGCGGATTAAAATTGGAGGAAACACGGAATTTTTTTATGGTAGGAAAACGCATAAACCCCCGGGCTAGACCGGCAGCAGCATCACGGTTATAAAATTTTCCGTCATCAGCGCGGAAAGCATAATAATCTTTACCGCCTGTACGTAAGCGCAGGCCTAGCAATTTGCTGTTTGCATTTTTGCTCTCGTTTCTTGTCGTCAAAACTGAGAACTGATCACCTTTACGTAATTTAAGAAAATCTAGTTGCCACTGCAACGCTTTAATTACGGCGTTTATATCACTGCCAGTTAGTCCGGCTAAACGGGCACTATTAATGAAACTACCGTTGAGCTGTCCGGTTAACAAAACAGTGTTGCGCCATTCGCCTGTCATATTGACTTTTTTTTCCTTTACACCTCCGTCAACTATATCATAGGTACTAGTCGCATGGAAGGTAACACCACAGCCATACTGGGTAATAACACTGTTGATAGTATCGCCGCTGGTGATGACATGTTGATTTACACCACCAACCACTTCCATACATTCGTTGTTAAGTTCACTCTTCATAAGGTATTCAGTGTGATCAGGCGTGGTATACCCAAGTAGTTTAATAGCGGTTGATGTAAAATCTATTAATTTCTCGTCTTCCAACAGATTGCTGTGGCTATCACTATCATACGGTTCTACTACCGGCAAGTAGATATATTGTTGCCGTTGCCAAATGGCAATCGTTAACGTGAAAGTTACTATGGCTAGCAACCCCAGCATGATGTGATAAGATCGCGACAAAAAATAATTAAACGCCAAGGAGAAAAAGCGGGTTATATGCTGCACTAATAACTATCCTCATATGTTTTTCTCCAAGCAGCTAACGTACTGATTCGTCAATTGCGATAGAAAGCGTGCGTAGCTTTCTTTGTTCAATGCGATCCCGATTCCCATCGGGTCAAGAGTGCCAATATGCACAGACGTACCGCGAACAACGGCATTGATAACAGCTGGTCTAAATTGTGGCTCAGCAAAAATACAAGTCACTTTTTGCTCAACCAACTGTGTTCTAATTTTATGTAAAGCCTGTGCACCTGGTTGTATTTCGGGGTTAGCAGTAAAATATCCTGACGGTGTCAGGCCATAGTACTTTTCAAAATACCCATACGCATCGTGAAATACAACATACCTTTTTGCGCGAAAAGGCGCTAGTATTTTAGCAATATTTTTATCATTTATTGTTAAGTGTTTCTTAAAAAGATATAGATTATTATCTAATTTTGTTTTTTTCTCTGGCATTAACTCAGCTAGACGGTGATTAATAGCTTCTGCTATACGCCTAGCGATAATCGGTGATAGCCACAAATGCATATTATAGTCACCGTGGTGGTGAATGTGACCACCACGGCATTTTTTATCATATACATGACTATCATATAGTTCTTCTCCAATTTTTGGCAGTAGTGTTGTAACAGACGGTAGGTCTGCCAATGTAATACACCGTTCAGCCGGCAACGATGAAGCTGGACCTGTAAGAAACGTCTCCATTTTAGCCCCCACCCAAAGTAGCAAATCTGCTTTTTTTAACTGCAGCGCATTCGTTGGACGCAAAGCGTAATCATGGGGTGACGCGCCATCTGGCAACATTACCTCTACCGGTATAACACCATCAGCGATAGCGGCAGCGATGAAGCCCAGTGGACGAATTGAGGCAACTAAAGCAGCTTGTGCATCTATGTTTGCTGTAAAACTAAACACAATTCCTAGAGAAACAATACAGCAGATACGTAAAAAAAAACGCGAACATATGATAGGCTTGAACACAGGCATGGTAATACTCTCATCACAACAGCTTGTTATGTTATAATTTATAATTAACTATACATGATACATGCTAAAATTTAACAACTGCAATCATCATGAACGATTTAGTAAAACTTGAACATATTTACGTTGCTTTTGGTCAAAAAGAGGTGCTAAAAGATATCTCTTTCACCTTGTGCTATGGTCGCATTCTTACTTTACTAGGACCAAACGGAGCTGGTAAGTCAACACTAGTGCGGGTAGTGCTCGGATTAATAGCTACTACTGCCGGTACACTAATACGGCAACCTAAATTACGAATTGGCTATGTGCCACAGAAAATTCATCTAGATCCAACATTACCGATTACAGTAGAACGCTTCATGCGTCTGCGACCGGGAGTAAAGAAAAACGATATAATGCCGGCGTTAATGCGGGTACAATCACAACATCTGCGTAAGGCACCCATACAGAAACTTTCTGGTGGTGAAATGCAGCGGGTATTGCTGGCGTATGCCTTGCTAAATTCTCCGCAGCTTTTGGTTCTGGACGAGCCTACCCAAGGTATGGATGTTAATGGACAAGTGGCATTGTACGATTTAATTGACAACATTCGCCATAAACTTGGTTGCGGTGTGTTGATGGTGTCGCATGATTTACCTTTAGTGATGGCTAAAACCGATGCCGTGCTTTGTATTAATCACTATATTTGCTGTTCCGGCACACCGGAAGTAGTATGTTCCCATCCGAATTTTATTGCCATGTTCAGGCAGCTTAGTTCGCAGCCGTTAGCGCTTTCCCACAATAATCATCACTACTACCACCATTTTTTACATGGCGCGGCAGTAACGAAAGCACCCGCGCCATGGGAAGTTAGCCATGATTGAATTATTGCTGCCTGGATGGTTAGCTGGTGTGCTGTTATCACTGGCAGCTGGTCCGCTAGGAGCATTAGTCATCTGGCGAAAAATGTCTTCTTTCGGTGATACTCTTGCCCACGCATCGCTGCTTAGCGTTGCTTGCAGCATGTTATTGAACATCAATCCGTTGTATACGGTGGTTTTGGTGATTCTGGTGCTGGCAGTTGGGCTCGTATGGCTAGAAAGTTTCCCCCACTTGGCTGTTGACACTTTGCTGGGAATCATTGCGCACAGTACACTATCCTTAGGCCTAGTATTGGTCAGCCGTATGCATGGGATACGGGTTGATCTAATGGCGTATCTATTTGGCGATCTGCTAGCGGTAACTCCAAAAGATATTGTTCTGGTGGGCACTGGTGTAGCGGTCGTGCTAACACTTCTCATTTGGCAATGGGACGCGCTGTTGTCCATAACCATAAGTCCAGAATTAGCCCATGTAGATGGAATATGCCTAAACCGTATCAAGCTAATCTTAATGCTGGTTACAGCGTTAATCATCGGATTGGCGATGAAATTTGTCGGTGCTTTAATTATTACTTCGTTGCTCATTATTCCGGCAGCGGCAGCCAGTAGTTGTGCGCGTAGTCCAGAACAAATGGCAGGATACGCTACCTTAGCGGGCACACTAGCAGTCACTGGCGGGCTGGCATTGTCAGCGGTATACGATACACCAGCCGGACCGTCTGTAGTACTGTGCGCCTCGTTGTTATTTCTACTAAGCCTTACCCTAAAATATAGGTATTAACTGCTGTTGGCGGCGACAGGAAACTAACTAGCAGCGCTATCCACCGGTTAGGTGGTTAAGATTAGGTAGGTTAAGATGCTCTGCTTAGTCCTTGCCGCTGCGTACTTCTAGCCCAAAGTGACGATAAGCTCGGACGGTAGCAATACGACCGCGTGGTGTTCGTTGTATAAATCCTTGCTGAATTAAAAACGGCTCTAGCACATCTTCTATGGTATTACGTTCCTCACCAATTGCAACAGCCAGGCTATCCAAACCAACCGGTCCACCGACAAATTGATCAATGATTGCCAACAGCAGTTTACGATCCATGAAATCGCACCCTTCGGTATCAACATTCAACATGTTGAGTGCGTTCACTGCTACCTCATCGGTGATATGGCCACTTGCCCGCACGTCAGCAAAATCGCGAACACGGCGCAGTAACCTATTTGCTATCCTCGGCGTACCGCGTGCCCGGCGTGCAATTTCACTCGCGCCGCTTTCAGTAATATTCAACGCCAAACAGGTAGCACTGCGGCTAACAATATGCTGTAAATCCCTAGTTGCATAAAAATCTAACCGTTGCACAATCCCAAAACGGTCACGCAATGGTGGCGTCAACAAGCCGGCGCGAGTGGTAGCGCCCACTAGGGTAAAAGGTGGTAACTCTATTTTAATAGTGCGGGCTGACGCTCCCTCACCTATAATTATATCCAGCTGATAATCTTCCATGGCAGGATAAAGTACTTCCTCTACTACCGGTGACAATCGATGAATTTCATCGATAAATAAAATGTCATGTGGTTCTAGGTTGGTCAGCATCGCCACTAGATCGCCTGCTTTTTCTAGCACTGGACCTGAAGTAATACGCAGATTTACACCCATTTCATTAGCAACAATGTTCGCAAGCGTGGTTTTACCCAGCCCCGGGGGCCCCGAGATTAGCAGATGATCGAGTGCGTTGCCACGCATTTTAGATGCCTGAATGAAAATATCCATCTGCATGCGCACTTGAGGCTGGCCTATATAGTCTTCCAGTGTTTTTGGTCGTATAGTGCGGTCAATTACATCTTCTTCGGTTATATCTTCGACAATATTGGCTTCTATCATCCTACACCTCACAGCGCAACGCGTAGCGCAGCACGTATAAGCATTTCACAATCAGCGTCTGCGCTGGCCACTTTGTGTACCATCCTGCTTGCTTCCTGCGGTTTATATCCTAGTGTCACCAGCGCGGCAACTGCTTCTTTCTCAGGATCATTCATCTTAAATTCTTTTTCGATGTTATTATTACACATCTCGCCAGAAACATGTGGTGCAAACAGATCACTAGACAGGACTTTGAATCTGTCCTTCATTTCTACTACCAGCCGTTCCGCTGTTTTTTTTCCGACACCGGGCAATTTTATCAGCGCGTTGATTTCCTGTCGTTCCACAGCGCTAACAAATTGCTGCGCTGACATTCCGGACAAAATAGCTAGCGCCAACTTTGGTCCAACGCCGTTTACTTTAATCAGTTCGCGAAACAGCAACCGTTCCTGCCTATGAATAAAACCAAATAGTAGTTGGGCGTCCTCACGTATTACAAAATGGGTGAAAATGATTATTTCTTGTCCAATTGCAGGTAACGCATAAAAGCAGGTCATTGGCAATTGCATTTCATAACCTACTCCATTCGTTTCTAACAGTACCTGTGGTGGTTGTTTTTCTAGAATAATACCCCTTAGACGTCCAATCACTTCTACCTTCCTTTCCACTGCAGGTGATTTATCTCTAATCTATCCTTCAGGTGGTAATACGCCGCTGTCTGCAGCTTAACTTAAGCTATTATCGCTGGTCCATGCGTAGGTAATTCTGGTTTACTTGGCAATGGGTAATGGCAATTGCTAGCGCATCAGCCGCGTCAGCCTGCGGATTGGCTGGTAGCTTCAATAGAGTACGTACCATGTATTGTATCTGGCTTTTCTCTGCTGACCCAGTTCCAACTACCATTTTTTTGACCTGACGTGCCGCATATTCAAAAACTGTCAAATTTAAGTTAATAGCTGCTACAATGGCTACACCACGCGCCTGGCCAAGTTTGAGCGCTGCATCGGCATTTTTTGCCATAAAAACCTGCTCAATGGCTAGATAATCGGGCTTAAACTTAGTAATTAGTTCACTAACGCCAGCATAGATCAATTTCAAACGACCGGGAAGGTTGTCCACTTTGTTGCAGAAACAGCCGCTGCCTAGGTAGCTTAGTTTTCTTCCCTCCTGACGAAGTATACCATAGCCGGTAATGCGTGAGCCGGGGTCGATACCCAATATGACGACGGTCATGCCGCTACTAGCGACTAGCGCAATAGATCACTAGTACCCTCACACCCTTATCCATCATCAAATGGTAGCAGCTAATTTAGCGGATATTTCACCGTTGTGGTATACGTCCTGGACATCATCGGAATCTTCTAACATATCGATAAGGCGCAGTAATTTTGGTGCGCTTTCCGCATCTAGGTTAACACGGGTAGATGGGATAAGAGCCACTTCCGCAGATTCCGGTGTCAGACCGGCAGCTTCTAGCGTTTCTTTAACTTTACCGACCGATTCCGGCTGAGTGTATACATCAATCGCGCCGTCATCATAAGTGATCACATCATCAGCACCGGACTCAAGTGCCGAGTCTATCACAGCATCTTCGCTCAGACCAGGCGCAAACGACAGCACACCTCGTTTTGTGAAAAGATACGAGACAGAACCGTCAGTGCTAAGATTGCCACCGTGTTTAGTAAAAGCGTTACGCACTTCTGACACAGTTCTGTTTCGGTTATCACTCAGGCACTCAACCATGACAGCGGTACCACCTGGGCCATAACCTTCATAATTAATGGTTTCCATATGCGTTTCATCATCAGAACCAACACCACGTGCAATGGCGCGATTCAGCGTTTCCCGCGTCATATTATTCGCTAATGCTTTATCTACCGCCGTGCGTAAACGAGAATTTGAGCCGAGATCCCCGCCGCCTAGCTTGGCGGCGGTCACTAATGATCGGATAATTTTGGTGAAAATTTTCCCTCGTTTGGCGTCCTGGGCGGCTTTGCGATGCTTGGTATTGGCCCATTTACTATGACCTGCCATATTTTCTCCGCAGCAGCATTATCAAGCCCAATGAATAAATATTCCTAAATTACCTACTACTGGTTATTATAATATTTTATGGCTTTAGCACCAACTGAGATGCTTGCAAACGATTGTAGACTACTAGGTATAACCTATCTTTGATAGTTTTGGCAATTTTGCAGTCCTCAAAAGTGCGTTCCTTGTTTCTGATTTTCCTGCTAGTGACCAACGACAGCAATAGAAAGATCGGCTAGTGCCTCAGACTGACCAAGGCTAGGGGCGGTGGTCATTAGATCCAACGCTGTAGTTGTTTTCGGAAAAGCGATAACATCGCGAATATTATCAGTACCGGTCAGTAGCATGACCAAACGATCCAGGCCGAAGGCCAGGCCTGCATGTGGGGGTGTGCCATAGTTCAAAGCATCTAGCAAAAAACCGAATTTATCTTGCTGTTCATTTTCATTAATGCCCAAAATGTCGAAAACGGTCCGCTGCATGTCACAGCGGTGTATACGTACTGAGCCGCCGCCAACCTCAGAACCGTTAATCACTATGTCGTAAGCATTTGCCAACGCTGCAGCTGGGCAGGCAGCAAGTGTCTTGGCATCGATATCCTTTGGAGCCGTGAATGGATGATGCATAGTAGCCAGCCGGCCATTATCTTCTTCCTCAAACATTGGAAAGTCTACCACCCACAGTGGCTTCCATTGGTATTGTTTCGTGATCAGCAAATCCAAGCCTAGCTTGATACGCAGCGCACCAAGCGCATGGGTCACGATGCTGGCGCGATCAGCACAGAAGAAAATGATGTCACCATCGGCGGCATTGGTACGTAACATAATCTGTTCAATTACCTGTGGCTCCAAAAATTTGGTCACTGGGCTTTGCAAGCCTACTGCGCCGCCGAAACGCTGGTACACCTTAATCCACATCAAATTTTTAGCACCATATACTTCAATATATTTACTGTATTCTGCAATCTTTGTACGGCTTAGCTGAGCACCACCGGGCACGCACAATGCTGCTACGCGGCAGTTGCTGTCTGTGGCAAAAGCAGAGAACAATTTGAACTCAACATTCTTAACTAAGTCAGCCACGTCTACCAATTCCATTGGATTACGCAGATCAGGTTTGTCAGAACCAAAACGGCGCATGGCGTCTGCATAAGTAATCTGCGGGAAAACGCCCAGGTCGATGCCTTTAATATCGCGCCACAAATCACGCACTAGCCGCTCCATTATTTCACGCACCTGTACTGCAGTCATAAATGAAGTTTCCATATCAATCTGGGTAAATTCAGGCTGACGATCAGTGCGTAGGTCTTCATCGCGGAAACATTTGACAATCTGGTAGTAGCGGTCTAAACCAGACATCATCAACAATTGTTTGAACAGTTGCGGTGACTGTGACAAGGCATAAAATTTACCTTTATGCACACGACTAGGCACAAGATAATCGCGAGCGCCTTCCAGCGTTGACTTGGTTAACACCGGTGTTTCAATATCTATAAATCCTTCTGCATCCATGAAACTGCGCACGAAATTTGAGATACGCGCCCGCATTTTTAGACGCTTTACCATAATTGGTCGTCGTAAGTCAAGGTAGCGGAATTTAAGACGATTTTCTTCAGTATTATTTTGGTTTGTATCTAGTGGTAGAGGTGCAGAACGGTTTATAATGGTAAGTTTTGTTGCCAAAATTTCTACAGTCCCAGTAACAAGATCTCTATTTACCTGTTTGGCCTGGCGCGCACGTACCATACCTGTTAGTTGCAGACAGAATTCATTGCGAAGCTCGGCAGCACAAGTGAATATATCCTGATCATCAGGATCAAAAAATACTTGTACCAGACCTTCACGATCACGTAAATCGATGAAAATCATACCTCCTAGATCACGACGTCGGTTGACCCAACCGCATAATGTTACTTGCTGACCAACATATGATAGGTTAAGCTGTCCGCAATATATAGTGCGCATGAAGATATCCTTGAAATTAATTCCTTCTTCAGTGAGTGCTTATTAGCTAGCTTAGCTGTTAATTAGCTGCGAACTAACAACTAATTGTGGCTATAGACATCAAGGAAAACGAAAACCATGCCGATAATAGATAATATCGGCATGGTTTTCTGCGTGACTTTGACGGACTGAATTGAATTATTCACACCTATGGCTATCTATCTATTGCGCTGGCGCTATTTTTTCAGAATCAATAGTACGGCTGCGATTACGCAACCCCGGCTGCTGCTCGTTGGAACCAATGGCAATACGCCTGGGTTGCAGCGATTCAGGAATATGCCGCTCTAGATCGATGTTAAGCAAACCATTAGTTAAATCAGCCTGGGCAACATTCATATGCTCCGCTAAAGTAAAGCTCAAGGAAAACTCTTGGCATACTAGTCCCTGATGCAAATAACGTCGTTCTTTATCCGCTAGAGCTGGTTTGCCTTTAATTGTAAGTCGCGGGCCTTCAATTTCAATCGATAATTCATGCTGACTAAAACCAGCTAGTGCTAGAGTAATGCGATAATGGTTATCATCGCTTTTTTCAATATTATACTGGGGGTAACTAACACCCTGAAAGTCGCCTTGCATATTGCTGGCTAATTCATCAAAACCGATCCATTGTCGCAACAATGGAGAAAGATCAAAATTACGCATATTATTTGCTCCTTCGGTTAACCTCGATCCTATATTACCTAGAACCTATATAATTAACTAAACCCACCAAGCGATTTAAAACAGCCCGTACATAGCATGTCAAATTTATTAGATGGAAGCTTACAGGAGTCAGAAGTTATTTTATTTCAATGCGGCGTGGTTTTAACGTTTCAGGAACTACACGTTCTAAATCAATAAATAGCAAACCATTTACCACATGAGCACCTTTGATTTGTATATGTTCGGCCAATTGAAATTTACGCTCGAAATTGCGCTCAGTGATACCTTGGTATAAGTAATTTCGTGCACCTTGCTCGTTATTAGCATGAGCACCTTTTATTGTCAATAAATTATCATTGGCAGTAATTTCCAGCTCACCGTCAGCAAAACCTGCTACTGCAACGGCAATCCGGTACTGGTCTTCGCTAACCAATTCAACATTATAAGGTGGGTAACCGCCATTACCCTGGCCCTGGCCAGTTTCAAGCAGATTAACCAATCGATCAAAACCTATGGCAGAACGGTATAGCGGTGAAAAATCAAAATTACGCATATGTGAAAGCCTCCAAAACTTAGCGATGGCGTAACAACCTACCTAACCATCGGACAAGTCAACAACCTGATCAACCTTACGGCAAATCTATCTTGAGCCCAGTAATAAGAATGGTACCGCAAACTAGTTTTTCAATAGGTAACTAATAAAAATATCAAGCCGTTAGATCACTTGTGTAAGACAGGGTAGTACAAAGTGACTGAACTGCAAAATTAGTTTTTTTGCACCAAACTATAAAGCGAAAGCTTGGTATATCCATAGTTAACACCTGGACCACAAACATGCAAAGTAGCATTACTGAACAATGACAATAATACGCTTTGTTATGTTGCTGTTAATTACAGCACTGGTTGTCCATAAAATTGTCTTTGCAGTCGAACTAACGTTAATTTTAGTAGGTATCTGGTCTCAAACCATCGTGCAAGAGTGAAATATTGTTAGGAACTTTTAGCAGTCACTGGCTACGTTTAGCCAATAAATAAATTATTAAGTTCCTCGACTAAAACAATGTCCGGCCGGCAATAGAACAGCCCGTTTTCCGGTTGTGCTAAGTCTATACCGCGCATAAATAGGTAATATATCCCGCCAAAATCACGCTGGTAATTATAATCCAATAAGCGTTGGCCCAAAAACCGATGCAAAGCAAGCGCATAAAGTTGATACTGCAGTACATAGCGATGGGTAATCATTGCCTGTTCAATTGCTGGTCTAGTGTAAGCATCGATATCCTCACCTAACCAATTTGATTTATATTCAAGCAGGTAATAACGACCTTGCCAGCGAAACACAAGATCTATATACCCTTTGAGCATACCCCTGAACTGCAGAAAATCTAGCGGTGGACAGCGGGCAGAAAGAGGATCATAACGCTTGCAGATCCGGTCCAACTTGTGCGCCTGCACGACAGCATCTATTGGAAGATAAAACGATAATTCAGCATAGCGGCTAGCCGGTGTGAGTTGATTGAGCGAAAGTGAATAACCATCTAACGGTATAGTGATAATGCTTTTTATCCAGTGCATGATCACTGGCAGCCAAATTGCTTTGATGCCTTTCTGCGTCAGAACATCACTCAGATACTGTTGGTCCAAAGGCCGGTTAAAATCTATATTTTTAAATAATCCGTGTAAAAATGTCCCAGAAACAGCGCCACGAGGAAAAGTATGTGGTGTCAACTGTAACAGTTCTTCCTTTCGCTCTTCTTGCTTCTCACCCAAGGCATCCACATCTAACCTCGGCTGCGACTCAATTATTGACGAACTGCCATATAGCTGCATACCTGAGGTTACCTTCCAGGACCAGATATCTTTTGGCGGCGCAGGCCAGCTGCGGGCTTGCAGTAGGGGCGTTGGCGTTGGCGTGAGTTTTAGTTTAGTAACAGCTGGCCAAGTCAACGAGTCACACAAAAAAATATCGCCGCTAGCGCGCGCCACTAAATCCGCCAGTCGTTCGTGAAGATGCTCCACATTGCCATCCTGACCCTGTTGAACTAGGTAGCCAAGCGCGCTCAAATGCAGATCGCTGATACCAGATTTTTTGCGACTACCGCGATACAGTGGCGCTATGCCGATACTACAATGGTAAATAGAGCGCGTTAGCGCTACATAAAGAAGACGCACATCTTCTGCTAATCGCTCCTCTTCAGCTAAAAGTAAACTATCTTTAGCAGCGCTAAGATCCAACCAGGCCCCGTACTTATCTCGATCGTGAAACATCGGTCGTTTTTGAACGCGGAAATCAGCTGCGAATGGCAAGAACACAAGCGGGAACTCCAAACCTTTAGATTTATGCACTGTCATGATTTGTACCAGATGACGATCGTTTTCCAGCCGCAATTGCTGATTAGTTTCCTGTGAATTAGGGGATGCAACCTGTAGCGCTAACCAACGGACTAGCGCGAATTCATTATCTACTATTTGCGTAGATGCTTCCTGTAATAGTTCACCTAGATGGAGTAAGTTAGTTAGGCGGCGTTCGCCCCCCTGGCTGGCTAATAAGCTTTCAGCGATGCAAAATTTTACCATTATTTTACGCAGCATCGGCAATATGCCATGTTTTTGCCAGTGCTGACGATAACCAGCAAAATCTTCAACCATTTTATTCCACAGACGCTCATCGTTATTCAATGTATCAATAGCGGTAGCATTTAACCCGAGCAGGCAGGTAGCCAGTGCCCGGCGCAGCTCATTCTTTTTCTCTGTCGTCAACACTGCCTGCAAGATCCATTGCAGTTCGCGCGCCTCGGGTGTATTGAAGACACTGTCACGGTTGGAGAGTTGCACTGCTGGAATCAGCAGTTCCGCTAGTGCAGCATACACCAGTGCCGCCTCGCTGCGGTTGCGTACTAGCACAGTAATATCCGATGCTTGTATTAGCTGCTGCTTACCCAGTCGCCCTTCAAGCCAGGCTTTGCCTTCACAGGCAGCGCATAGCAAATCTTGAATAGTAGCGGCACACTGGCGCGCCATGTATTGTTTATATTCACTTATGCCAACGCCGGCGCCCGGCTGTAGCCAAATACGCAGCGCTGGCTGTGGCTGATGCTGCACTACCAAACGCAATGTTTGATTGACAGTAGCAGGCATCACTGGTAAAAATGGAATATCGCTGAAGATAAACGGCGACGGCAAGCTTTGGAACAAATGATTAACTGCATTTATCATCCCAGGCGACGAACGCCAGTTAGTATCAAGGGTATAGTGAGCATCAACTTCATTCCTAGCGCACATATAAGTAAAAATATCAGCTCCGCGAAACGCATAGATAGCCTGTTTCGGGTCACCCATCAACAACATTCCACAGTTAGATTGACCAACGTAAATTTGACGAAAAATTCGGTACTGCTGTGGGTCAGTATCCTGAAACTCGTCGATTATCGCTACCGGATAGCGCTTGCGTACTGATTCAGCTAGAGCGGCACCGCTACTACCACCAGCCAACGCCTGATCCAGGCGGCTCAGTAAATCGTCGAATCCTATTTCATTCCGACGTTGTTTTTCTTGTTTTAATGCCTGGCGGATTTCAATTAACGCCATGAAAAAAATTAGCTCACGAAGCGAGAGCCTGGACTGATAAAAAGCCTCCACAGCAGCAAATAACTCATGCCGAGGGGGTTCTCCGTCGGTGGTTTGTTCCTCCAGCACTGAGCTTTTAAACCGCGCCAATTCATTCGGTACCTGATCATCCACGGTCGGCTCACTCACCCAGTAATCAATTTTTGCCAGCCAGGTCCGTAGATTATTGCTGCTGTATATCCGACGGTCTAGTTTATGGCTCTCTAGTAGCGTCATAAGCTCTAACGCAGACGTACGCCATTGCTGTTTTAGGTCTGCAATAACAGCAATAATCCGAGCATGCCTAGCTAGGATAGACTCAGTTATATCTGGCGGATTACATACCATGGGCAATTCACCCTGTAAATAAGGCAGTAATTCAGCTAGTAGGTTTGCCGGCCCTTCCCAGTATTGTTGCACCATGCGCGCTACTTCCAGTGGCAACTTATGGCAATGGCTTCGCCAGAATTCAGCGCTTACCTGCTGATACAAGCAAGATTCATCATCCAGGAAAGTTTGCGGAAATAGTATGTTAGAAGTGACCGCGTTGTTTAGTATGTGTTTGCAGAAGCTATGGATGGTATAAATCGTTGCATTGTCCATCTGCCTCTCCGCTGCCAGCAGATGTAATGCAGCTAGCCGCCGGTCGCTGATTTGTACCAGTATAGCAGCTAGTAGCGAATCATTGCTTTCACCGCGCATACAAGCTAGCATCAGCAAATGTATATTTGCGCGAATACGACTGCGTAGCTCTTTTGTTGCAGTATCGGTAAAGGTAACAACCAATATTTCTTCCACGCTCAATGGCCGTGGATACGCAGTCTCGCCGCCCAGCCCAAGTAGTAGTCGTAAGTATAGAACAGTCAGGTTATAAGTTTTACCAGTTCCTGCCGACGCTTCGATCAAACGAGTGCCCTGCAGCGGTAACGTTAGGGGATTAAAGCTATCGAAGATCATCAGATGATCTGTTTCCTTTTCCAATATCTATATATCTATTATCGCGCGAGCAGCGCTTGTTATAGCGTGGACAACAGCAGTAACTAGTTTAATAGTTCAGCTTGAAAAGCGATTACAATAACTGAAACTATTATTGTTCACTCGTTACAACAAAATTATTCACTATAACTGAATAATCTTCATAATGTAGCAACAAGAATGAAGATGGTGTCCAATCTTGTTTACACAGTGATTGATTATTATTGTTGGCTCCTCATGGAAGGCGGCTAGGTAATATATCATCTTCAATATGAGTAAAGAGATAGGTTAACGACTGTAGTTACTCACCCTCATGACACTTATTCCACGACCGCCCATCGCGGGTAATCATCGCGACAGAGGCTCTCGGCCCCCAGGTACCAGCCTGATAAGGTTGCGGTACATCATTTACCGCCTTCCAGGCTGCAATAATTGAATCTACCCATTTCCAAGCTTCTTCTACTTCATCACAGCGAACGAACAGCGCTTGAATACCTCGCATGGTTTCAAGTAATAGTCGTTTATAAGAGTCAGCTAGATGTTCCTGGTTAAAAGTATTAGTAAAACTTAGATTCAATTTCGTGGTCTGTAACCGGTGTTTATGATCTAAACCTGGAACCTTATTTAGAATCTGAATATCCATGCCTTCATCCGGTTGCAGACGGATAGTCAATTTATTCTGCGGTAGCTGCTGATAGGAATCCTGAAATAAGTTGAGTGCAGGCTGTTTAAAATAAACAACTACTTCGGAACATTTATTCGGCAAGCGCTTGCCTGTACGTAGATAAAAGGGCACACCTACCCATCGCCAGTTATCGATGTCGACACGAATGGAAACGAAGGTTTCGGTGCGACTGTTTTTATTCGCTCCCTCTTCTTCCAGATAACCTGGCACTAGTTTCCCATGCACGTACCCGCTGGTGTACTGTCCACGCACTGTAGTATCATGCACATTGCTATAATTTATAGGGCGTAGCGAGCGAAGAACCTTCACTTTCTCATCCCGGATACGGTCGGTAGTAAAATCTGATGGAGGCGACATGGCTATCATAGTTAGGATCTGCAACAGATGGCTTTGGATCATATCCCGCATTTGGCCGGTTTGATCAAAATATCCCCATCGGCCTTCGATGCCTACTGCCTCGGCTACTGTAATCTGAACATGATCGATAGTGCGGTTATCCCAATTTGAGGTGAATAGAGCATTGGCGAAACGCAGCGCCAGCAAATTGAGCACTGTCTCTTTGCCAAGATAATGGTCTATACGATACACCTGACTCTCAGTGAAATATTCTGCAACTTGATCGTTTATCCTATTGGAAGAAGTAAGATCGGTACCGAGCGGTTTTTCCATGACGACGCGGCTAGGTTTGCTGTTCAGCCCCGCAGCACCCAAGCCTTTGCAAATTGCCCCGAAGGTAGTAGGAGGCATGGCAAAGTAATTCACTGTCACTCTTGCCTGCTGATCTAGTTTTACACCTAGCCGACTAAAGTAATTAGTTTCATTAACATCAAGATTACAAAAATCGAAGCGAGTGCTAAGTGTCTTCCATACTTGGTCGTCAATATCATCATTCATGAAGGTTTCCAACGCTAAACGTACAACCTTGGTGTAAGTTTTGATGTCCCAGTCCGCACGTCCAACGCCGATAATACGTGTTTCCCGATGCAGTGCACCGGCTTTTTCCAGTTGATACAGAGAAGGCAACAACTTACGCCGCGCTAGATCGCCTTTTGCGCCAAAAATAACTATATCACAGGCCGGTATTGTTGATTTGACCACCATGTTATTCTCCTAGTGCAAGATGTTTAATCTGCTGACAGTGTCTTGATAAATTACACTCGGCTTTGTTTTCAATAGTGTTATTAATTGATAATCTTATTGTTGTCTTACCGATTTGAAAGTTGGATCACAGTCAGCCTCTGGTTCACTACATTTAATTACTCATGCGTAGTTTATTTTGCTACATTGGTAAATTACTTATCATGCGGTATAATGACATCTTAAAATAATTATAATAACAACAGCATACAACATGGAAGCAGTCGCGCCTTCTACAACAGCCTAACTAATAAACTAGCCAACGCACACAGAATATTACTAACAGGGGGAAGATTTGCAGCTAAAAACGGTTACACATATGATATGCCACCAGATTAGTCTGTTTGTTGAAACCACATCATATTGACCAATTCACCGGAGTTATCCATGTCCAGACAGCTAAGAAGAACAAAAATTGTCACTACTCTCGGTCCGGTAACCGATCGTGATAATAATCTTGAAAAAGTAATAAACGCCGGAGCCAACGTTGTTCGCCTCAATTTTTCACACGGTAGCGCAGAAGAGCATATCCTAAGGGCACAAAAAGTGCGCGATATTTCAGCCCGCCTCGGCCGACATATCGCGGTACTTGGTGATTTACAGGGGCCAAAAATACGCATTTCAACTTTTAGGGACGGGAACATTGTCCTGAAAGTAAGCGACAAATTTTTACTAGATGCTTCATTAGGCCGCGGTGAAGGTGACTGCGAACGTGTAGGCATTGACTATAAAGGTTTACCGGAAGATGTGGCGCCAGGCGATATACTGCTACTAGATGATGGCCGAGTACAACTGAAAGTGCTCGAAGTTCAGGGTATCAGGGTTTATACCCAAGTCACGGTAGGTGGGCCGCTGTCCAACAATAAAGGTATAAACAAGCTTGGAGGTGGTTTGTCTGCTGAAGCTCTGACTGAGAAAGACAAATCAGATATCATTACTGCAGCAAAAATAGGTGTTGATTACCTGGCGATTTCATTTCCCCGCACTAGTGAAGATCTTAACTATGCGCGCCGGCTGGCGCGTGAGGCCGGCAGCTATGCCAAAATTGTATCAAAAATAGAAAGAGCAGAAGCTGTGGCTACCGAGGAAGCCATGGACGAAATCATTCTCGCTTCAGATGTGGTGATGGTGGCAAGGGGCGACTTAGGTGTGGAAATCGGCGATCCAGAATTAGTAGGTATTCAAAAAACATTAATCCGCCGAGCCCGCACTCTTAACCGTGCCGTTATTACTGCTACGCAGATGATGGAATCAATGATTAATAACCCGATGCCCACGCGCGCTGAAGTGATGGATGTTGCTAATGCGGTGCTAGACGGCACCGACGCGGTAATGCTGTCAGCCGAAACGGCAGCAGGGCGGTATCCAGCCGAAACAGTATCTACTATGGCAAGCGTTTGCCTTGGAGCGGAAAAAATTCCCAGTATTAATCTCTCCAAGCATCGGTTGGACGTGCAATTTGACAATATTGAAGAAGCCATAGCTATGGCTGCTATGTATGCTGCTAATCATCTTAAGGGTGTAACAGCAATTATCTCAATGACGGAATCTGGCAGCACCGCACTCATGATGTCCAGGATTAGTTCTGGTCTACCAATTTTTGCTCTATCGCGACACGAACATACCCTAAATCTTACCGCTCTTTATCGCGGCGTAACACCAGTATACTTTGACGGCGATAGTGAAGGCGTGGCAGCAGCAATTAATGCTACTAATTTACTGAGAGATAAAGGTTTCTTGAAATCTGGTGATCTAGTCATCATCACCCAGGGGGATGTAATGGATCTAGTAGGTACTACAAACACCAGTCGTATTCTGCGCGTCAAGTAAACATCACACATGTATCACGGCTGCTGCTCAACGCGAGCCGTGATTATTAACAAATAAATGGCAGAAGCCCCTTTATAAGTAAGATTAGATGTTAGTGTTATTTACTGTGTTGTAATAATATTATTAAGTCTCGCTGACCTAGTAGAACTTAAGTTCTGCTGGTGCCGAATAAGTGGCTAGCCTGCATCTTGATTATGACGATGAGGGAGGGATTCGAACCCTCGATACACTTGTGTGTATACACACTTTCCAGGCGTGCTCCTTCAGCCACTCGGACACCTCACCAAAAATTAACGACTTTTATGGAAACTGAATGTAGGGATTATACTCTTGAAGGTCAAGCATATTTGACTACAAAAATAAAAATGTCTTAGTTATTTATTGTTGTATCAAATTATGATGATGTGTAGTGCCAATGGTAGCAACTTGCCAGACATAAACAGCAAAAACTAGCAGCACATCGCCGCTGGTAGCTTATTACCGCATAATAGCAGCACCAATGCATTTAACTCAGACCAAACAGGATAATCATAATTATGCTTAAGTTCCAATTCAATCTTGGTCATCAACGCTACCGCGTCTCGCAACTGCAACATAGTAAGCCGCTTTAACTCTAACTGCGGCGTTAGCAGTAGTTGGCTATTTTGGCATAAATTGCTGATGTTAGCGCCTTGCAATTTGCCTTTCATTGTTAACGACTGTAGTACTAAGCGCTGAAACATGCGTACCAAGATGGTGGGATCCACTGCTTCTAGTTTTAGCTGACATAAAATGTGCACAGCACGTTTACTTTTGCCTGACAAAACAGCGTCGATTAATTGAAACGGTTGAAAGTGTGCAGCGTCGTTAACCACAGCTTCGACCCGCGACAGCGTCATACTCCCGTCTGGATACATTAGTGATAACTGGGCTAGCGCTTGGTCCAGCGCCAGCAGGTTGCCTTCATAGCAATAGCATAGTAGTTGGCAAGCAGCATTATCAAGCTTCATCTTCATACTGGTTGCTCGCTTAACCACCCAGCCAGGCAGCTGTCTCTGTGCTGGAGTGGTGCAGCTAACCAGTACTGCGTGTGGGCTAAGTGCTTTAAACCAGGTGCTGTTTTCCAAGGTGCTGGTCCACTTGCTGCCGCGCAGGATTAACAAGAGATCATCATGTAGCAAAGAAGCCAACTGAAGCATATTTTTTCCCATGTTGGCTGGAATGACGCCATCTGGCAAGAAAAATAACAGCATCTGACGGTTGGCGAACATACTGCGTGTTTGGCATAAGCTGAAAATGAAACTCCAGTCAGTACTGGCATCCAATGTGACGCGAAAATGTTCGTTAAATTGTTTTGATTTTGCTTGGTTGCGAATACATTCCTGGCTTTCTCGCAAAAGAAACTGATCGTTGCCGAACAGCAAATAACAGGAGCATAATGAATCTTGTAACTGCGCGCCTAACTGATCGGCATATAGTCGGATCATGACATCACCAGCCTTAAAAACAAAAGTTTTACAAGTTTTAGATTAGGACTGTGTCAATAGTTTAATTATTTGCTGACTCATGGGTATGTACCATTAGTAGTTTACGCACTAGCTGCTTCGCCAATTGCTGACGCAATTCCTGACGGATGATATTAACTTCTGCATCTTTCGCTAGTGCTATCTGTGGGTTATTAAAAACAGCACTATTAACTTTCACCTCTATAGGGTAGTAATCTTTGCCGGGTGTAACAACTTGCGCTTGTACGCCTAGCGTAATCTGATATTCGGCGGTTTTACCATTGTGGAATAATGAGGTGGCTACCTGACTTTCCGCCGACTGAATAATACGCAGAGACAACAGTGGATTATGATTAGCGGCGTCAATAATTTTGATGTTATTCATACGTAGCTCAGATAGCACACAGCGAGTAAGTGGCCCGTAAGGATCATAACTTTTTATGGTTATGGTGTTAATTTCGGTTGGTACTTGGGTAGTGGTGCAACGTAAGTAAGAACTACAGCCAGCGGTGATAGCAACAGCAAAACCCATTATCAGTACAGTCCAATATCGCAAAATACCTCCTTCTGTTAACCTACGACCAAGTTAAGTAGTTTACCAGACACATAAATTACTTTACGTACCGTATTACTTTCCAGATATTTCGCCACATTTTGTTCCCGCAAAGCAAGTTCACGTACTAAGGCTTCATCAGCTTCTGCTGGTACGGTAATTTTGCCTCGTAGTTTACCATTGACCTGAATAACAACCATTTTAGTCTCTTCCATCAGAGCAGATTCATCTGCGATCAGCCAAGGGGCGTTATCGATCTCCCCTTCGCCGCCCAACGCCCGCCATAGCATGAAGCAAACATGGGGTGTGAAAGGATAAAGCATTATTACAACTGCTAACAGGGCCTCCTGCAGCAGGGCTCGATCCTGCCCGGTCTGCTGCGGAGCGCGCGTTAGCTTATTCAGCAGTTCCATAATGGCGACGATGGCAGTGTTGAACATTTGGCGGCAGCCTAGATCCAAGGTTACCTTGGCTATAGTTTTATGTACTTCACGACGCAGCTTCGTTTGTGCGTTGTTTAAGACTGTAATATCCAACGTACCTACTTGGCCCATCTGAGTATGTTCATACACCAGTTTCCAGACCCGTTTCAAAAATCGATTGACGCCTTCTACACCAGCTTCCTGCCATTCAAGCGTCATGTCGGCGGGTGCAGCGAACATCATAAACAAGCGAACGGTATCGGCGCCGTATTTATTTACTATCTCCTGTGGATCGACACCATTGTTTTTCGATTTTGACATCTTGCTCATACCCGCATATACTAGTACGCGGCCAGTAGTATCTGTCGCTTTGAAAATTCTGCCCTGCTCATCGCGCTCTACACGGACCTCAACAGGCGATACCCAGACGCGCTCGCCGCTATCACCTAAGTAGTAGAAGGCGTCAGCTAGAACCATACCTTGACATAACAGGCGTTTCGCAGGCTCATCGGAGTTGACTAAGCCAGTGTCACGCATCAGCTTGTGATAGAAACGAAAATATATCAGGTGCATGATGGAATGCTCGATGCCGCCAATATATTGATCAACAGGTAGCCAATAGTTGGCAGCGCCAGGATCGAGCATGCCGCCGTCATAATCCGGGCAGGTATAGCGTGCATAATACCAGGAAGATTCCATAAACGTATCGAAGGTATCGGTTTCACGCAGCGCCGGCTGACCGCAGTAATTAATCTTAGCCCAATCTTGTTGAGCTGATTTCAGCGGGCTTGAAATTCCGTTCATAACCAAGTCTTCTGGTAACACAACCGGCAATTGCTCTGCCGGCGTTGGTACAATGGTGCCGTCGGCAAGCGTTATCATCGGAATTGGCGCGCCCCAATAACGCTGGCGGGAAACCCCCCAGTCGCGCAGACGATAGTTTATCTTGCGCTTGCCAACTCCGCGTGCAACCAATACATCAGCAATAGCATTGAAGCCGTCCTGAAAATCTAGACCATCAAATTCACCAGAATTGAATAGCACCCCTTTTTTGGTCATTGCCTTGGTGCTGATATCAGGCTCACTACCGTCGATATTGCGGATTACCGGCTTGATGGGTAAGTTATATTTACTAGCGAACTCAAAATCTTGCTGGGAGTGCCCAGGCACCGCGATAACCGCTCCGGTACCATAATCCATTAGCACAAAATTGGCGATCCAGACTGGCAATTTCTCGCCGGTTAGAGGATGTAGGGCGTGCAGGCCGGTGGCAATTCCCTTTTTTTCTATTTTAGCCCTGTCCGCTTCTGCTACCTTGCCGGTGCGGCATTCCTGAATAAAGTATGCTAGCGCCGTATTTGATACCGCTGCCTGTAGCGATAGAGGATGACCTGCAGCCACCGCAACATATGTGACACCCATCAAAGTATCTGGACGGGTGGTGTAAACCGTGAGCGTTTCTTCACTGTTATCGACCTGAAATGTTACTTCTACCCCTTCCGAACGGCCAATCCAGTTGCGCTGCATGGTTTTAACCTGCTCTGGCCAATTTTCTAGCTTTTCCAAATCATATAGAAGTTCGTCGGCATAGGCGGTAATTTTCACAAACCACTGCGGGATTTCCTTGCGCTCAACCTTGGTATCACAGCGCCAACAACAGCCATTGAGTACTTGTTCGTTCGCCAGAACTGTCTGGTCTTGTGGACACCAGTTGACCGACGAATGTTTTTTATATACTAGGCCTTTTTCATACAGTCGGATGAAAAACCACTGTTCCCAACGGTAATATTCAGGACTGCAAGTAGTAATTTCACGATGCCAATCGTAACCGAAGCCCAGTAGTTTAAGCTGACGCTTCATATAAGTGATATTGGTATAGGTCCAAAGCGCTGGTGCTGTGTTGTTTTTAACTGCTCCCCCTTCTGCTGGTAGGCCAAACGCGTCCCAGCCAATAGGCTGCAGGACGTTTTTACCTAGCATGCGCTGATAGCGGGCTATAACGTCGCCGATAGTATAGTTGCGCACATGCCCCATGTGCAGGCGGCCGGAAGGATAGGGCAGCATGGATAGACAGTAGTATTTTTCCTTGCTCGGGTCTGCTTTAACCGTGAAAGTATCGTTTTCATGCCAATATTGCTGGACGGTTGGTTCTATATCTTCCGGACAGTAAAGCTCTTGCATGTCAACCACCACCAGTGTTCCTTAAGCGAAATATGGTAACGCTCATACGTACAGCAAGCGTATTGAATAAAGTATAATATCATGATACTAAAAAGCTTAACCTATAGCTGAGTAGTAATATTCATGAGAGAGAGTCATTAGCTAGCGACTTTCTGTCGCTATTCGCGGCGCTTAGAGCGCATATTTAACTAAAAAAAACATGCCGCCGCGTGTCCAACAAGTTAGAGCGCTAGACCATAGCGCTGAGCTAATCGGCGCAAATAATATTATACTTGAAACAGTAGGTTTTCATCAACCGCGATTAGCTGGCTAGTAAACTATCACAGACGATACCGTAGAAACTCAAAAAAGGTATCGTAATGAATAATGTAATAAACATTAACACCACATATCTGCGAGTAATCGTCAATCTGTCTGGTAGTCTCTCGTGTGCAATTTAACACAATAGCCGATGTCATCATAATTAGGATAACCGGCGGCAATATGCGCCAGTTCATCACAGCGTTCATTTTCTGGATGCCCAGCATGACCCTTTACCCAATCCCAGCGTAAAGTATGAAGCTGAATTGCCATGTCTAGCCGTTGCCATAAATCGATGTTTTTAACTGGTTTTTTTTCAGCAGTTTTCCAGCCTAGTTGTTTCCAAGTATGAATCCATTGTGTAATTCCTTGGCGAAGGTACTGACTGTCAGTGCTGAGTACGACCTGGCAAGCTTCTGTCAGCTCTTCCAGCGCGGCGATGGCCGCCATCAACTCCATACGATTATTGGTAGTCCGGTGATAACCTGCGCTAAAAGTTTTTTCATACTGTTTATAACGCAAAATGTAGCCATAGCCACCTGGACCAGGATTGCCCAGGCACGAACCATCGGTAAAAATTTTAATTGGTTTGCACATATCTGTTAAACTTAATCCTAGTAAAAGCTGAAATTTTTCATAAACCACAAGTATAATATGAGCACTGAAGTTACACGACAGATTATTCTGGATACTGAAACAACTGGTATGAACAAGGTTGGTACCCACTACCAAGGACACCGAATAATCGAAATCGGGGCGGTAGAGGTCATTAATCGTCGCCTAACCGGTCGGAACTTCCACGTCTATCTTAAACCTGACCGTCTGGTAGACCCAGAAGCTTTTCAGGTACACGGTATAAGCAATGACTTTCTAGTGGATAAACCAACCTTTGCTGCAGTGGCGGATGAATTTTTGCAGTTTATTCGCGGAAGCGAACTAGTAATTCATAACGCTCCTTTCGATATTGGTTTTATGGATTATGAATTTGCGATGCTTAAGCTAGGCATCGCAAAAACTGAAACCTTTTGCAAGGTAACGGATAGCTTGCGACTGGCGCGTAAAATGTTTCCTGGTAAGCGTAATAGTCTAGACGCACTGTGTGAACGCTATATGATCGATAAAAGTAAGCGTATCTTACACAGCGCTTTATTAGACGCAAAAATTCTGGCAGATATTTTCTTACTGATGACCGGCGGCCAGACCACCATGCGCTTTGCGATAGAAGAAGAGGAATGGAACATTAATGGGGGTAAAATCAAACTCCAACAGCAGGTACAGCAGCCAAAAACTGCGCTAAAGATAATTTATGCTAGCAATGAAGAAGTATCGTCTCATGAGCAACGGTTAGATCTTGTACAGCAACAGGGTGGTAAATGTTTATGGCGAGAACCATAATTATTTTATATTGGCAAGACCAATCAAATGCTTACCTGGCGTGACACTCTAAAGCAAGAAAAACAGCTGCCTTACTTTCAGGAAACATTGGCCTTTGTCGCCAGAAAAAGAGCAGCAGCAGTGACCATATATCCACCAGATAAGGAGGTATTTCATGCTTTTCGTTTAACTGAATTATCCGCTGTAAAAGTTGTTATTATCGGCCAGGATCCATATCATGGACCCAATCAGGCCCATGGTCTGTCTTTTTCCGTCAAACCTGGTGTACCCGTACCACCATCGCTCTTAAATATATACAAAGAGCTGACTAATGACATTACCAGTTTTGTCATACCCAACCATGGCTGTCTGCAAAGCTGGGCGCAACAAGGTGTGTTGCTACTCAATACTGTACTAACAGTCGAAGCTGGGCAAGCTTATTCCCACGCCCGGCTTGGTTGGAAAATGTTTACAGATAAGGTTATTAAGGTACTTAATATGCACCGTGAAGGGATCATATTTTTGCTGTGGGGATCCCATGCCCAGCAAACAGGCCTAATTATCGACCCCCAACGCCACTATGTGCTTAAAGCACCGCACCCATCGCCTATGTCGGCGTCTAGCGGCTTTTTCGGTTGCCACCATTTCTCGCAGGCAAATAACCTGCTGGTACAACAAGGCAAAAAGCCTATTGACTGGACACCGCAATTACCGTAATGGTAGATAAAATCAAGAGCTAGCTGTCACAAAATGTGAATAATAAAGCCAAATTTTTCAATCACTTTTCTGTACATTATGGTCAATCTAATCGATAATATTACCTTGGTAACAAGCAAAAGATAAAATTGACGAAAGGTTATCGATGAGCTGGATTGACAAAATGATTCATAAAAGCAATCTCACTCCGGTGCGTCGGGTAAATATTCCAGATGGTGTATGGACCAAGTGTGATAGTTGTTGCCAGATGTTGTACCGAGCGGAGTTAGAGAGTAATCTTGAGGTATGTCCCAAATGCGATCACCATATGCGTATAACCGCGCGCGCGCGCCTGTATGCTTTCCTAGATAAAGGAAGTGAATATGAACTTGGCACAAAGTTTGAGCCAAAAGATATATTAAACTTCCAGGACTTGCAAAAGTATAAGGATCGACTAGTGGTGGCTCAAAACGTAACCAAAGAGAAAGACGCACTGGTAGTGATGAAAGGAACACTTTATAGCATACCGGTAGTAGCAGCGTCCTTTGAATTTGCCTTTCTCGGAGGATCGATGTCTTCAGCAGTTGGTGCACGCTTTGTGCGCGCGGTAGAGCAAGCGATAGCTGACCAATGTCCGCTCGTTTGCTTTTCCGCCAGCGGAGGTGCTCGTTTGCAGGAATCGCTGTTGTCGCTGATGCAAATGGCTAAGACTAGCACTGCGCTGGCTAGGCTGCGCGCGCAGCGGTTACCCTATGTTTCTGTATTGACTAATCCTACCATGGGGGGCGTTTTGGCCAGTTTAGCCATGCTTGGTGATGTAAATGTTGCCGAACCGAAAGCAATGATTGGTTTTGCTGGTCCACGTGTAATTGCACAGACAATACGTGAAAAACTGCCTACAGGCTTTCAGCGTAGCGAATTTTTGTTAGAAAAAGGCATCATCGATCTAATATTACGGCGCCCTGATATACGTCATCGTATTGCACGTCTGTTGGCTAAGCTTACCACCCGTAGGCAGCCACCCGATTAATCTCCCTAAAAATTAGGGTATCTTTGAACCAATCGTCTATAAAGAGCAAATTTTTAACACAGCAGTGCAGTGGCTTAAATGTATAATCTACCGGCATAATTATGCTCACCAAACTGAATGTCTGGCTAGAATTCACGTGCCAGTATAACGATCACAATATAGTGCGGTAACCGTAACAGAGGCTAATAGTGTTAAATAATATTGGTCTTGTTATCCGCCAGCTAGATCTACAACCTTATGAGCGAGTAGCACTGGCGATGCATAGCTTTACCGATAAGCGCCATGCCGCCAGCGATGACGAAATCTGGCTAGTGCAGCATCCGCAGGTTTTTACTAACGGCCAGGCCGGTAATAACGCGCCGGCGCTACAGACTAGTTCTATACCAATGATTAAAACTGACCGCGGGGGAAAATTGACTTTCCATGGTCCAGGACAACAGATAATATATATTCTGTTAGATCTGCGCCGCCGCCGGCTTGGTGTGCGTGACTTGGTTACCTTGCTGGAAAGCATGATCATTGCCACCCTAGCCAACTTCTCTATTTCGGCTCACGCCCGTGCTAATGCGCCCGGCGTATACGTAGGTGCAGATAAAATCTGTTCGATTGGTTTACGTATCTACAAAGGCTGTTCCTTACACGGATTAGCTTTAAATGTGGCAATGGATCTATCACCTTTTTTGCTTATCAGCCCCTGTGGTTATGCCGGCTTGCGGATGACGCAAGTAAAAGATCTATCCCCCGGCACGGGTATTGACGATGTAATACCAGTATTATTAGCTAAATGTCGGCAGCAACTAGAAACCACTGCCAGCGAGATACAGGACTGGGATCCGTTACAATACGGTGTCTAAACAACGGGTGCATGTTCTATACATGCTGGCCACCCATGCCATGATGCGAATTTTTTCGATGCATACACTGTAATAACATGTAATAATATCCATTATCATATATAATAATAAGTTAAGTATTTAAGTATTAAATAATCTACAGTATTGTGAGAGTAAACGAGATAAATGGAACGTAGTTTTAAAGACTATGACGCTGCTAAAATAGCTACTATTCCTATCAGGACAGACGCAGCAGAACATCAGGAAATATTCAGTAAGCCCCCATGGATGAAAATTCGACTGCCAGTCGACTCTAGTCGTATTAAAGGTATCCAGGCCATGATGCGTAAACATGGCCTGCATTCAGTGTGCGAAGAAGCATCATGCCCAAACCTAGCGGAATGTTTTAACTACGGCACCGCCACATTTATGATCTTAGGAAACATCTGTACCAGGCGTTGCCCGTTCTGTGATGTCAAGCATGGTCGCCCAGTCACCCCAGATACCAAAGAACCGGAACACCTGGCGCAAGCCATCACTGAAATGAAGCTACGTTACGTCGTGGTAACTTCCGTCGATCGTGATGATCTTCGTGACGGTGGCGCCCAGCATTTTGCTAATTGTATTAGAGCAATCCGCAACCAGAACCCTTCAATTCGTATTGAGATCCTAGTGCCAGACTTTCGTGGCTGTATGGATCGTGCACTCGAGATAATCAATGTCGAACCACCTGATGTCTTTAACCACAATTTGGAAAACGTGCCGCGCCTTTATCGTCAAGTTCGACCCGGTGCCAACTATCATCGGTCGCTTAAGTTACTAGCAAATTTTAAAAACGCTAATCCCAATCTTCAGACTAAGTCAGGTCTGATGATGGGACTTGGAGAAACCACCCATGAAATTATCAATGTAATGCGTGATTTATATCATCATGGCGTGACAATGTTAACACTTGGTCAATACCTGCAGCCGAGCCATAATCACTTACCGGTTAAACGGTATGTAAGCCCGCAGGAATTTAATGATCTCAAACAAGAAGCTCTAGCGATTGGTTTTGTTTATGCCGCCTGCGGGCCTTTCGTGCGCTCTTCCTACCACGCAGATTTACAAGAAACTGGCATTGAAATAAAATAAACTACCGTACTGAATGTTAATTTAAAAACTATACGTTCAGCTGCAGAAAAGCATGTTTCATTTAAGCAAAATTCAAGCAAACGACATAACTTGTCTTTAACGTAGTTAACTTAATTTTTTAAAAGTGTTTTTAAAAGCTTGTTCCATGGTGCACCCGGGAGGATTCGAACCTCCGACCGCTCGGTTCGTAGCCGAGTACTCTATCCAGCTGAGCTACGGATGCATTTATTACAAATTACCAATGGCGGTGAGGGAGGGATTCGAACCCTCGATACAGCTTTTACTGTATACTCCCTTAGCAGGGGAGCGCCTTCAGCCTCTTGGCTACCTCACCGAGGGCGCCACTGTTGGCGAACATCTTACTTTCTTGACTGGATAAGTCAATATTTTTTACTTTTGGAAAGTCATTGCACAATTCACCAGCACAACAAATTAGCCACGGTATTGGTAATTGGTATATTATACTAGAAGATAATAAATCGCTCAAGGACGGTTGTGTAAATTGTGCTTTGGTGTGAACTAGCGCTGGATAACGATTGTACTGATAAATTTGGCTCTGTCTAGATATTTTATATTGGCTAGCTATTTTCTATTGGGACGAATCTTTGGTGCTATTTTGTCTAACACACCATTGATAAATTTATGACTATCTTCTGCACCAAAAGTTTTAGCTAGCTCGATCGCTTCGTTAATGGCTACTTTATACGGTACATCCTGGCACTGGCTTAATTCAAATAGTGCAATACGTAACACGGCATATTCCACGTAGCCAAGCTCTTTCAGCTGACGTGATAAATAAGGAACCATCAGCTTATCCAGTTCTTTGGCATTCATCACTGCTCCGGCATACAGCGCACGGCAATAATCTATATCTACATCCGACATATCCTGCTCAGCCATAAACTGGATTTCTATCTCAGAGAGATCATTATGTGATAATTGCCATGAGTAAAGCACCTGGACGGCACACTCACGAGCACGGCGACGAGCGGTTGGTTTCCACACACCATTCCCCTCCTATACTTAAATTTTGATAGCTTGTAAGACGTTGATCATTTCCAGAGCACTTAGCGCAGCTTCAGCGCCCTTATTACCGACCTTGGTACCGGCACGTTCTATAGCTTGTTCGAGGCTATCTGTAGTAAGCACACCAAAAACAACTGGTAACGTAGTGCGCACAGCAATAGCTGCTAGGCCGGCACTACATTCGCCAGCGACGAAGTCGAAATGTGAGGTATCGCCACGGATAACAGTGCCCAGCGCGACGACAGCGTCATATTTTTTGCTATCTGCAAGCGCACTGACTGCTAACGGTAATTCGTAAGCACCAGGGACCCATACAACTGTGATATTTTTTTCTTTGACCTGGCCGATGCGCGTTAGAGAGTCTACTGCGCCATCCAGCAGATTATCATTGATCAAGTGGTTAAAGCGCGCAACCGCAATAACCACACGCGCATTGGGAGCGGCAATAATACCTGTAATAACATTCATGTTAATCCTTAATTAAGTGATAGTGCTGAAGCTTTTTACGATACGGCCAGATTGAAAATCCTAACACAATACTTAGCACGCTTACTCTAGCAAATGAAAATAATCTGGCACAAAGCATGCCTGCAGAAAAATCCTATCTCACATCAGGTTAAGTAATCAACCAGTTTTCCCCAGAGACTATGTTAATTCTCAGCTTAAGCCTAAGTCTGCCATCCACCACCATGTCACGCTAGCGTGTTTGGGCGGCGCAGTAGTGCAATAGTGAACTATTAGCGTCGACGATCAGCACTAGTCAGTGCAAACTTGTATACCAGAACATCTGATCGTGATTGGTAATTCGACAGTAAGATGCTTATGCTGGAAAATTTTATATAGTAAAATCGTAATAGATATAAAATATCTTGACATGATTACTAGCATTGTTAATCAAATGCTATCATTTAACCAGTTGTCCGCTTTGGCGACAGTCAGTAGTATTAAAGACTTTAAAGTCTAAAGACGTTCAAGTAAATCTACTCCAAAAATGGACAGATATATTATAATATAAGTTAAATTAATTGTAAGTAGTTTTCCTATTAACTATAATAGGAACAGGTAAATAGCTGTAAACAGCTGTGATACGCTATATAGTTTTTACTGGAAAAACTATTGGTATTTAGCGCCAATAAACAACATTAAGAAACATTCCAGCCTGTACGTAGTAGGTCAAATGTTACAAACATTGGTGCCAATTACTTGTAATAATACCACAGATGGAAAATTGATGACTTCTGTGCCTACCTTGATCGTTAATTTCCAGCCATGCAAGAGTGATAATGATCATTTAAGCAGTATAAGCGAAATATCGTTGCGCTCATCGAATAACAATGCGCCGGGGGTAGTATTATCAAGTACCGCAATAGAATTGGGCAGCGTCAGCACCCCAATCAGTGATTGGTATTGGCCGACTGATGGTAAGATTATTAAAAATTTTTCTGCTGCGGAAGTTGGCAACAAAGGTATTGATATTGCTGGTTTTCTAGGTCAAGCTATTTTAGCTACCAGCAATGGTAGAGTAGTTTATGCAGGCAATGCCTGGCGGGGATATGGGAATTTGATTATTATCAAACATAATGATAATTACTTAAGTGCCTACGCTCACAATAATACTATGCTGGTGTGTGAAAAACAAACCGTTAGTTCAGGGCAAAAAATTGCTACCATGGGTAGTACCGGTACTAACACCATTAAGTTATATTTTGAAATTCGTTACAAGAGTAAATCAGTTAACCCACTGTGTTATCTTCCGCAGCGCTAAATTTTGGGAGATTAGATTAATATATAACAAATATATACCGTAGAAAAGTTTAAGCAGTGTAAATACATCGTTACTTCGATAGATAACTACTGAATAGCTATTCATAGCATTTCTTTTAGACGGTAAATCCATTCGAGCGCCTGACGTGGCGATAGATTCTCAGGATCTAGATGTTTTAGCGCATCAATAATAGCCGAAAACGAAACATCCGGCTTATCCTCCGGTATTAGCAGCGCGCACGGTGAGCTGTTCACTATACCTGTAGAGACAGTTTCTAATTCCTGAAGCTTCTGATATGCGCGCTTGATAACCTCACGCGGTACTCCCGCTAGTGCCGCTACTGACAAACCATAACTCTTGCTGGCGGCACCATCTTGCACGCTGTGCATAAATGTGATGGTGTCACTACACTCCACTGCATCAAAATGCACGTTTGCTATGTTTTTTATTTTTTCTGGCATGGTGGTCAATTCGAAATAATGTGTAGCAAATAATGTCATTGACCTAATATGATCAGCCAGATTTTCTGCGCAGGCCCAGGCCAGCGATAGCCCATCGTAGGTAGAGGTGCCGCGGCCAATTTCATCCATTAGCACCAGACTATAACGCGTAGCGTTATGCAGAATATTAGAGGTTTCTGTCATCTCCATCATGAAAGTAGATCGGCCAGAAGCCAGATCGTCAACAGCACCAACACGGGTAAAGATGCGATCTACTACTCCTATGACTGCTTGCTCAGCAGGAACAAAACTGCCAATATAAGCCAACAGCACGATCAGAGCAGTTTGGCGCATATAAGTGCTTTTCCCGCCCATGTTGGGACCTGTAATGATCAGCATTCGCCGTGCATCAGATAACACTAAAGGATTAGAGATAAAAGGTTCGCTCAGCATATGTTCTACAACTGGATGGCGACCGCCGGTAATCTGGATGCCAGACCGAACATCAATCACCGGACAAATATAGTTCAATGTTTCCGCGCGCTCTGCTAGATTACAGAGCACATCCAGCTCTGCCAGCGCTACCGCACTTTGCTGTAGCGCTGGCAGGTGTGGCAAAAGCAGGTCAAATAGCGCATCATACAGTACTTTTTCCAGCGCTATCGCCTTACTTTTAGATATTATTGCTTTGTCTTCGTATTCTTTAAGTTCTGGAATGATGTAGCGCTCGGCGTTTTTCAACGTTTGACGACGTACATAATGGTTTGGCGCTAGATGGCTTTGGCAGCGACTTAGTTGAATGAAATAGCCATGTATTGCGTTGAAACCTACTTGCAGCGTCTCTAAACCAGTTTTTTTCCTTTCTCGACGCTCAAGATGTTCGAGATAATCGGTAGCGCCGACCGCAAAGCTACGCCATTTGTCTAATTCAGCATTGTATCCAGAGGCAATAACGCCGCCATCACGCACTAGCACCGGTGGCGATTCAATAATCGCCCGCGCTAGCAAATTTTGCAAAATGTCGAATTCCCCTATCCGCTCTAACAACAATTGCAAATATTGATTAGACTTAACCTTAAGCATAGTTTTAATGGTTGGCAACTGTGCAAAAGCATGACGCATACGTGCTAAATCGCGCGGCCGCGCCGAACGCAACGCCAGCCGCGCTAGCACCCGCTCCAGATCACCAATCTGACTCAGTAACGGACGTAGTAGATCTAACACGGGATCCTGCAGAGCGCGAATACTTTCCTGACGGTTAGTAAGTATAGTGATATCTCGAGTTGGAATATGTAACCAGCGTTTCAACATCCGGCTACCCATGGGAGTGACCGTGTGGTCTAATACGGCCGCCAGCGTATTTTCGTCGCCCCCCTTGAGATTTTGCGTGAGCTCCAGATTACGTAGCGTTGCTGCATCCATTACAATACGGTCCTGTGGACGCTCTAGTGTGATTGCACGAATGTGCGGTAATGAGGTGCGCTGGGTATCCTTGGCGTATTGTAGTAGACAGCCGGCTGCACACAGAGCCAACTGCGCTCGCTCCATGCCAAAACCGGATAAATCACTGGTACCGAACTGGCGGGTGAGCTGCTGGCGGGCAGTATCAAGCTCAAATTCCCACAGCGGCCGACGCCGCAGACCTCGACGATGTTTGATTAGAGAAAGATCCATATTTTCTGGATATAGCAGCTCTGCTGGATTGGTGCGTTGTAATTCCGCGGCCAGGGCATCTTTGTCTGCTGGTTCCGAAGCTAAAAAACGACCAGAGGTAATATCAAGCGTAGCATAACCAAAGCCCTGTAGCGCCTGCCAAATTGCGGCTAGTAGGTTATCTTGGCGTTCTTGTAGTAGAGCTTCGTCACTCAAAGTACCTGGTGTGACGATACGAACTACACGACGTTCAACTAGCCCTTTAGTGGTAGCGGGATCGCCAATCTGTTCACAAATTGCGGCTGACTCACCCAGCGCCACCAATTTGGCCAGATAATTATCTACCGCATGATAGGGAACTCCTGCCATAGGTATCGCTTCGCCGGCGGAGGTGCCCCGTTTGGCGAGAGATATATCTATCAGCTGAGACGCACGTTTAGCGTCATCGTAAAATAACTCGTAAAAATCTCCCATCCGATAGAACAATAGTATATCTGGATGCTGCGCTTTCAATTTCAGGTACTGCTGCATCATGGGAGTATGTAAATCTAGGTTTTTCATGTCAATGAACGACATATTTAGAGTATTATATCAATAATTGCATGTCTATGTGAAATAGACGGCAAAAATTTTCAGTGGTAGCTGTGGCTAACTGCAGTAACGATAGGCCCTTTAATGTTGCAATACAATCTGCTACATCAAGCACATAAGCTGGTTGGTTTTCTTTGCCCCGATAAGGTACTGGTGCTAAGTAAGGGGAATCGGTTTCCAATAACATTTGGTCTAGAGGCACATAGCGCGCTACCTCTCGTAATCCTTCTGCATTGCCGAAGGTTACAATACCGGAAAAAGATATGTAAAAACCCATATCCAGCAATTTTTTGGCAAGAGCACGGTCTCCTGTGAAGCAGTGAATAACACCACCACATTCGCTAGCTTGCTCCTCACGCAGAATGGTGAGAGTATCTTCATGAGCACGGCGGTTATGTACAATTATCGGCTTATTCAGAGCTCGCCCAACCAGAATATGTTCACGGAAAACCTCCTGCTGCTGCGCTTTTTTATGATGTTGGTAATAATAATCGAGCCCAGTTTCACCAATGGCTACCACACCATCCCCTGCCGCTAAATCGCGCAGTGAAGCTAAATCGTAAGGTTCATCAAGATGGAGAGGATGAAGTCCGCAGGAAAATAGTACATCATCACGGCGACCAATCATTGCTGTCATAGTTTGAAAACCAAGCAATGTAGTACATACCGCCAACATAAGTTTTACGTTACGGGCACGAGCCTTGGACGCAACATCCGCTACATCCAAGTGTAACCGTTGGTAATCTAACTGATCAAGATGGCAATGAGAATCAACTATAAACATAGCGTAACTTTACATCATAGGTAAGCATAGATTTCCGCAGTGCCATACTTCCAATTAAGTAATTGGTTGGTTAGCAATAATTCACGATTCACGCTATTTATCTCCTGTAGCTGGCGAAAAACATGCAGCCAAGTGTTCCACTGAGTGTGTAACAAGCCAGCCGGCCAGCGCTCCGCCAGCATAACTAATAGCTGTGGCTGATCAGTATTAACAATAAATTCTTGCGCGCCATAATGATATTTCAGTGCATCAGCAATAAGGCTGAGTAGCCAATTTATTGGGCCGTAATCTTTTTTATCGCGATTTAGTGCTGGCAACAGCGCCAATAAATCGCCGCTAGCAATAACGTTTTGCAATACCGTGCATAGTTCTAGCCGCTCCTGCCAGCGTGCTGGTTGCAGCAGTGCCTCTGCCGCCAAAGGAGCTGTGCCGCACAGGCGCAGCGCAGTGCGGGCACGCAGTTCATCATGACCTAACTGTTGTAACCATCGCACACTATGCGACTCATTCGGTGTAGACAGCGGCCAATAGAGACATCTACTTCTTAGCGTTAATAATAGGCGTGACGTAGTTTGGCAACTCATAATAAAATATGTATTTGCCGGTGGCTCTTCCAAAATTTGCAAGAGTGCGTTAGCCGCCGGTTCAGTTAGTTCTTCAACATTTGGCAACCATAGCACTTGCACTCCGCCCGGATAATAGACACTACCATACAAGTTATCAATAATATTACGGATACTATCAATACCTATATTATGCTGGTCTTTTCCTAGTACTAGTTGATAATAATTCGGATGATTACCAACGATCATCAGCCTACAGCTATAGCAAACGCGACAACTGTTGTTACCATACGGGTTTCGGCACATGAGCCAGCGCATAAGCGCATAACATAACGACTGCTCGCCGTTGCCAGGTTGGCTATGCAGTAACACAGCATGATGCCCACGCTTCTGCTTATAGCTAGCAATAAGCTGCTGATAGGGGCTAGAGAGCCAGGGATACCATTTCATGGTAACTGAGCCTGCGCACATGCAATTTATTTACAGAGAGTAAATATCGCAGTGCTGCGACGAATGGTTGATTGGCGAATTTCAAATAGAAACATAAGACGGTACGCTGCTGGCAACAGCAGATTCCAAGAATAAATACGCTCGCCAACCGCCATAGAAATCTACTCTATTAGGTAAAATATATCTAGATATAGCATCAGAGATATTAAGGCTTACCCCCCCCGTACCTAACATTTGCTGTTTGTTCATAGTAGTGATATTCCGCAGGTCGATTTCACGTGGTCATTATTATGGCACTTTTACAATGGCTAACCATTATATATTTTATATTCCTTTATATTTTATATCTACCCGCCACCATCAACAACAAAGCGAGCTAAGTTGCCGGTATAAAGTCAGTGTTATGGCGAAATACTGCCGGTTGACTATTGCCGTTTTCAAGCAGTCGGTAACGGCGCAGGTAGCCTAATAAAAGTAACCCAACCTATGCAGCAGCGGCCGCAATAAGTTTTGATCGGCGAAAGACCAGAACAGTAATCTATGTGACTATTTTCTAGCTACAGATAATTTTTGCCATTAAAATTGGGGTAAATATTTGGTTTATAAGTGTGTACTTTTTCCTCTACTGAAAAAGTAGGCGGTCATTTCATTTTGACCGCCTAGCCTAATAATGATGTTCTCTTACTGCTTGCGTGCCTGAATAAAATCAATCGCTGCTTGCACAGTAGTGATTTTCTCAGCTTCGTCGTCCGTAATTTCGGTATCGAACTTTTCTTCTAGCGCCATTACCAACTCCACAGTGTCAAGAGAGTCAGCACCTAGGTCATTAACGAAAGAAGCATGATTGACAATTTTTTCTTTTTTCACTCCCAGTTGTTCAGCTATGACTGACTTAACGCTGTCTTCGATATTTAACAATTTTTCTTGTTTCACTTCCTGTTGTTCAGCTATGACTGACTTAACGCTGTCTTCGATATTATTCATGCTCTTTATTCCTTATTCCTATCACAACTCGCTTACGCGATGGTTTTTTTTGCAGTTAATACATATTAAATAACATGCAACTTAATCCTGTGGCATAACCACTATTATGTGCTATTTTGCGGCGGTTGCTACAAATAATGCAAATTATTTTCTTGCTCTCAAGGCATATACATGCCGCCATTGATATGTATCGTTGCACCAGTAATATATGCTGCCTCTTCAGAAGCAAAAAAAGCGACAGCACTAGCAATATCTTTAGGATCACCAAAACGATTTGCTGGAATCTGGGATAGAATGCCCGCACGGTGTCCATCTGTCAACGCTTCGGTCATATCGGTAGCGATAAATCCTGGCGCAATCACATTAACAGTAATGCCACGCGAAGCAACTTCAAGAGCTAGTGATTTACTAAAACCAATTAAACCAGCCTTAACAGCGGCATAATTTGCCTGTCCAGCATTACCCAGTGAGCCAACAACAGACCCAATTGTAATAATTCTGCCGTAACGATTTTTCATCATGGCACGCATGACCGCTTTAGACATACGGAATACTGACGTCAAATTAGTATTAATAACAGATTGCCATTCATCTTCATTCATGCGCATTAGTATATTATCACGCGTGATACCCACATTATTCACTAATATATCCGCATCACCAAATTCAACGCGCATTTTATCGCAAAAATGCTCGATAGAACCTTGAATATTAAAATTTAATTCCATTCCTTGACCACTATCTCCCAGATAGGCACTGATGCTAGCAGCTCCTGTTTCGCTGGTAGCGGTACCAATAACATTGGCACCACGTGCGGCTAGCGTTTCAGCTATTGCGCGGCCAATACCACGGCTAGCTCCAGTTACCAGCGCAATTTTACCTTCAAAGCTCATCTTTATTAGTAACTCCAATGTGCGTTTTCAATAGCTGCCGCAAGTGAAGCAGGATCGTTCACAGCCGTACCTGACAGGGTACCGACGATGCGTTTGGTCAAACCAGTAAGCACATTACCAGGACCTACTTCTAACAACGCCTCGACGCTATGTGCCGCAAGGTACTCCACAGTTTCAGTCCAGCGCACCGGACTATAAAGCTGACGCACCAGTGCTTGGCGTATAGCTGTTGGATTATACTCAGCACGCACATCAACGTTATTGATTACTGGTAACTGCGGTGCAGCTAATGTTACTAATTCTAACGCCTGAGCCAGTTTTGTTGCAGCTGGTTTCATCAGATCACAATGGGCAGGCACACTAACCGGTAACAGTAAAGCGCGTTTAGCCCCGGCTTTTTTACAGCAAATACCGGCCCGTTCCACTGCTTCCTTATGCCCGGCAATAACAACTTGACCAGGAGAATTAAAATTAACTGGTGCAACCACCTGTCCCTGTGCTGCTCGTTCACAGGCATAAGCTATAGCGTCGATATCTAAACCGATAATAGCTGACATCGCTTCATTTCCAGCTGGTACCGCTTCTTGCATAAGCCTGCCACGCAGAGCAACTAGCTTTATTGCTACTGTGAAATCTAGACTTCCAGCACAAACTAGAGCCGAATATTCTCCCAGACTGTGACCGGCCATAAATGCCGGTTC
Source organism: Candidatus Moranella endobia PCIT (assembly GCF_000219175.1). Classification (GTDB taxonomy): domain Bacteria; phylum Pseudomonadota; class Gammaproteobacteria; order Enterobacterales; family Enterobacteriaceae; genus Moranella; species Moranella endobia. The sequence continues at coordinate 175,929 of NC_015735.1, forward strand.
CCGTCCGCCATGATGTTGCCATAGACGCCATATTGCTACCGATGATGCCAATAAGGCCGGTTGAGTATGCAAAGTCTTATTCAGCTCATCAGCCGGACCGTGCTGCACTAGATGCCATAAATCATATTTAAGAACATTAGAAGCTTCAGCAAACGTTGCTTCGACGATTAAGTGATCCTCTGCTAGCTCTGCTAACATCCCTACTGTCTGGACGCCCTGTCCTGGAAATACCATGGCAAAAACAGTCATTATTATGTGTTCCTTCCTGTATCCTAAAAACGTAATAGTGCTGAACCCCAGGTACAACAGCCGCCAAAAGATTCAAGAAGCACCAGCGATCCTTGATACGGCCATCACGTACCGATTCATCTATCGCCAGCGTCACGGAAGCTGCGGAAGTATTGCCATGTCGATTAATATTGATCAAGACTTTTTCTACCCCCATTCCCAAGCGTAGTGTTTTGTCTACAATATGTGCTAGTTCAGTAACAGCTACCTTGAAAACTTCGCTACCTGAAATCTTCAGGTAAGCCGAATCCACAGGATCCATTCGGTTATGATATGGAAGAGTAAGCAAATCACTATAGCGTCCATCAGCATGCAGATGCGTGGAGATGATACCTGGTGTTGTCGAGCGTACTACCGCACCCGCACCGTCACCGAAAATAATCAACGTACTACGATCGTCGTGGTTTAAGGTGCGGCTTAACGTATCAGAACCAATCACAAATGCGTAGTCTATCGCACAGTGTTTGACATATGTATCCACTACTCAGATGGTATAGACAAAACCGGAGCAGGCAGCAGCTAAGTAGCAACAACAACCATGCTAATTTTTTCTACCTCTATTTCTGCCCTATTCATTATTAGTGGCAAAATATAACAAGCTATTTAAACCGGTTTCTGAGCAAAATTAATATCAGTGCAGTACAATCAATACCGTCAGTCAAATTCGTGAGAAACTACACTCCAGCGCAATGTGCCGCCTGGCGGCAGGTTGATTCTTACTGCAATAAGAAGTAATACTAGAAGATGCCATGTAATTATCCAGTGCTCAACAAAGATTGTTTTGCCAGTCCAGTACCTAGCCGGGATCGCCGATTAGTAACAGTTTAATTTTTAAGAATATTAGAAAAGTACCTGCTGTTATGGCAGCAGGTACCATTACCACACAACGGTACTAAATGCTGCTGCTACAACTCTATATTTAAAAAAAACGGCTCTCTGTCTCACCTGATTAATTACTTGGTGATCATTTTACGACCACAGTAAAAACCATCGGCAGTAATGTGGTGCCGCAAGTGGGTTTCACCAGAAGTTTGGTCAACTGAGAGAGTTAATTTGGTAAGAGCGTCGTGGGAACGACGCATGCCACGTTTGGAACGGGTTGGTTTGTTTTGTTGTACGGCCATGGAATTGACTCCTTTAGGACTTATGGTGGTTATTTTCTACTAAAGCCTATTATTCGTTGCATACTGGACTGGAACTACATTATTAGCCTGTAATAATGTAGTGGTTGTGTAATATAATATGTTGGCGACAAAAAGTTACTTATAAGCACGCCGTGTAGCAGTTAATAACTGCAACGCAAGATAATAATACTACGTTAATATCCTATCACGTGATTTATGCAGTAACAGGCGTTAATTGCTTAGACAAATAAACAACCGTGTAGTACAAGTATTTCTGCGCCGTGTATCAATGGTTTTAGGATCATTTTCCATTTCAAGGCAATATATTTAAACCATTACTATGTATTAGATGAATATCTAATTAACAATAACATGCAATATTCTAGCCAACATGCAACATAGTTACTAATGCCTGGCTTGGGGCTTACATATTGCACCAAGCAAGGGCTGCTAGTTATCAGTATAAATCATGCATGTGGATATTTGTGATAAGCGCGCAGATATAATAGGCATTGACGTAGCGACACATCTAAGGGCGCCTCTATACGTAACGTTTCGCCACTACCAGGATGGTTAAAACACAACGCAACTGCATGTAAAAACAGACGATGCAGGCCGCACCCTTTCAATCGCTGATCAAAATTTATGTCTCCATAACGATCGTCAAACGCAATAGGATGGCCAGCATATTGGGCATGAACACGAATTTGATGAGTGCGCCCAGTAACTGGACTAGCCCGTACCAGCGTGGCTAGAGTAAACCTCTCTTCCACTTTGAAATGTGTTTCAGAAGGTTTACCATCTTTATGTACTCTGACTATGCGCTCACCGCTGGTGATGATATTTTTTAGCAGAGGTGCCGATACCGTTTTGATATTGGACTTCCACTTACTACGCACTAGCGCTAAATAATCTTTTTGTATTCCCTTAGTACGTAATTGCGTATGCAGCGAGCGTAATGCAGAATGTTTCTTAGCAATCAATAGCACCCCTGACGTATCACGATCTAAGCGGTGAACTAATTCTAGAAATAGCGCGTTGGGACGAAGGGCACGTAGACCTTCAATAACACCAAAACTAAGACCGCTACCACCATGCACGGCCGTACCAGCTGGCTTATTCAAGATAAGAAGATAATCGTCTTCATAGAGCACAGCATCATTTAAAGCGGCTACTTTCTCTAATCTAGCTGAAATCAGCGGCTGCTCATTATCAGCAATTTGTACTGGCGGAATACGCAACTCATCATGATTTTGCAGTTTATATTCTGGTTTTACCCTTTTTTTATTTACGCGTACTTCACCTTTTCTAACGATGCGATAAATCATACTTTTAGGCACATTTTTAAGACGCATAATTAAAAAATTATCGATGCGCTGACCTGCTTCTTCCACTGATATGGTTATAAACCGTACACTAAGATTATTTTTTATCATAGGTCAACATGCTAAATATACCTAAAACATAGCGCCAATTATTATTATCTACTGTAATAATGTTGTCACAGATGCTCTTATATTATAAGACCTAAGACTAGGTCTGCAACTGATCATCGACGGCTAAAGTCGGCTTGCTATATGTATGTAAGCAGTGGAATAATATATCTATTTACCAAAATGTTAGCATCTGGGACGTATAATCGAAGATCTTTGGTAATTTATATAGTTTTATTGAGTTAGAAGTCGCCATGGCATAGAACATAATGTCTTATTGGTAGTTAGTTTCGTATTGCATGGCAAAAATTAATCCATGCTTGCTAGCCACCATAAATAATATGGAATGCTATTCCATCTACACAAGTGCTATTTACCACCTCTTATTAGAGGCATAAATAACAACCTTATTAATTGCATTAGTACGCCAATTTACAAGGTAAGCAATACTTAATAAGAATTATTATAAATAAAAATGAGTAAGTGACAATGAAAAGAATGTTAATTAACGCCACTCAACAGGAAGAATTACGTGTTGCTTTGGTAGATGGCCAGCGTCTGTATGATCTTGATATTGAAAGTACGGGACATGAACAGAAAAAAGCCAATATTTACAAAGGTAAAATTACACGAATTGAATCAAGTCTGGAAGCTGCATTTGTGAATTATGGTGCTGAACGCCATGGCTTTCTTCCTCTAAAAGAAATTTCCCAAGAATATTTTCCTCCACAATATTCTGCACACGGTCGACCAAACATCAAAGATGTACTACGTGAAGGTCAGGAAGTCATCGTGCAGGTTGGTAAAGAAGAACGGGGTAATAAGGGAGCAGCACTAACAACCTTTATCAGCTTAGCCGGCAGTTATTTGGTACTTATGCCTAATAATCCGCGCGCACGTGGGATTTCACGCCGCATTGAAGGAGACTCTCGCATAGAGTTAAAAGAGGCACTATCATCATTAACACTTCCAGACGGCATGGGGCTTATTGTCCGCACTGCTGGTATTGGAAAATCAGCCGATGCGCTGCAATGGGATCTTACTTTTCGTTTAAAACACTGGCAGGTAATTAAACAAGCTGCCGAAAAACGCCCAGCTCCATTTTTGATTCACCAGGAGAGTAATGTTATTGCAAGAGCTTTTCGCGATTATTTACGACCTGATATTGGTGAAATACTAATCGACAATCCTAAGGTACTTAACATAGCAAAACAGCATATTGCGGCGCTTGGTCGCCCGGATCTTACCAATAAAATTAAACTTTACAGTGGTGAAATTTCTCTATTTAGCCACTACCAGATTGAATCACAGATTGAATCTGCTTTTCAGCGTGAAGTAAGGTTACCCTCAGGCGGATCAATTGTGATTGATACCACTGAGGCCCTTACTGCAATTGATATTAACTCTGCACGTTCCACCCGTGGCGTTGATATTGAAGAAACCGCTTTTAATACTAACCTAGAAGCTGCCGATGAGATCGCTCGTCAGCTACGCCTACGTGACCTAGGTGGTCTTATTGTAATTGACTTCATTGATATGACTCCTGCATGTCATCAGCGCAAAGTAGAAAATTGCCTACGCGAATTAGTGTGTCAGGATCGTGCTCGGATTCAAATCGGACATATCTCCAATTTTGGTTTATTAGAACTCTCCCGTCAACGCCTGCGTCCATCGCTGGGTGAATCAAGTCATCACGTCTGCCCCCGTTGCAGTGGCACTGGTACCATCCGTGATAACGAATCCCTTTCGCTTGCCATATTACGTCTTATTGAAGAAGAAGCACTGAAAGATAATACCCACGAAGTGCATGCAATAGTGCCAGTTCCTATTGCTTCTTATTTGCTCAATGAAAAACGTGAAGCCGTATCTGCAATAGAGAAACGCCAAGGTGGTGTCAGAGCCATTATCGTCCCGAATGACCAAATGCATACCCCTAATTACATGGTTTTACGTGTGCGTAAGGGCGAAGAAGCGTCTATTTTAAGCTATATGCTACCGCAATTACATGAAGCCGAGATGATACAGACTGCTGAAGATTTTACTTCAGAGCGTAAGCGTGTAGAAAAAACAGCGCAGGCTGAGTTAGTCATGTCCGATCAATCGCTGGTGAATGAGCAGCTGCCATACTCTGCAAATAAAGCCACTAAAGCTAATGCTGTCACTTTGCGGAACGTTGGTAATGCTCGCGGCCTTTTTGACCGTCTGGTTGCTAGCTTACAATCGATTATTGGCATACCCATGCCACAACATCCTGAAAATAGTAACGTCGAAGCGTTAATAGCATCGTCTTCTGCAGAGTCAGCAACTAAGCGTAATAACGAACAGATTCGTGCTGTGCAGAACAGTAGGCAAAATTGCCAAAATATTCGTGATTATAATCGTCAAAAGCGGAATAAGAACTACACCGAGATTGATAATTTTAACGAGATAATTGACAAGAAGCAACATCAAGATCAGCTACAACAAAAACAACAACAAAAGCAACCTGGTAGTGAACCTGGTCAAGAAGATCGCAAACGACGACTCGTGCAGAAAATAGAAGCAATATCAACAAACACCGAGGTCATATCAGACAGTAACTATACTACCAGAGAAGCGGATAAACTGATTTATGACCAACCTCATCATCAGCGTCGTACACTAACCAATCAAATTAGCGTAGTAGATCAGGTAAATATACTTCATGAATCTCAGATATTCGACAATTCGATCAATAATTTGACTGTATTCAATGCGGTCAAAAAACAACATGATGATATCGAAAATTTTAATAATAATAAGAATACGATGCAAGATACGCAAGATATCAGCAATGCAAACAACAGTAGATTTGAAGACAACCAGACTAGCTTGCCACGTCGTTCTCGCCGGTCACCTCGTCATTTACGCGTTAGCGGTCAACGCCGTCGCCGTTATCGTTCCGGACGTTATCTAATTGCCTCACCGGTGGTAACGCTTACAAGTGCCGTAATATCTCCAGAAATAGCCTCGGGTAAAGTATGGGTGAGTTATCTTGAGCAAAAAAAACCGGTGGTAAGAATATAATTGTAACTACCGAGTAGTCACTACCAAATTGCCGACAAGATACTACTGTCAGTTGAACTGATGCGATTGATGAAAATATTCCAACGATAATATGTCACGCTAAGGGAAAATTAGCGTATGCTAATATAGCGTCAATATATATGACGATTACCAATAGATTTTCATGTTAAAATAATCAGCAAACAACCAGGGTAAGCCGCCCCGGTTGTTACTATAACTTAACTTACAATCCTAACAGTCCAAACCAATATCCTGCAATACCTATAATAAAGAAACCAATAATAATCCACAGTGCGTTTACTGTGCGTCGTAGAAGCCACATACAGCCTAAGGTAAGCAGCAATGGCACCAAACCTGGCATCAATTGATCAAGAACTGTTTGGACCGTAGTAACGGTAGTTTGTCCATCAGTGTTAGTAATACGGGAAATAACAACTGGAATATTAACTTGAGTCCATTTATTTACTAACGCTCCCAGAACAAATAGCCCAAGAATAGACGCCCCTTCGGTAATTTTTTTTAGTAAGCCGCCGCAACCAATATCATGAACAATATTCACCCCTTTACGATAGCCGTAAGATATGCCGTAATAACGGGTAATTAGACGAACTAGGTTAAACATAATAAAAAATAACATAGGACCAAGCAAATTGCCGCTTAAGGCGATGCCGGCACCAAGAGCAGCAAATACTGGTCGTACGGTACCCCAGAAAATTGGATCGCCAACCCCTGCTAACGGACCCATTAGACCAACTTTCATACCATTGATGACGGCGTCGTCAATTGATGCACCGTTAGCACGCTGTTCTTCCATGGCTATGGTGACGCCTAAAACCGGCGCTGCAACATAAGGATGAGTATTAAAAAACTCCAGATGACGTTTAAGCGCCTGCTTACGGTCTTCATTATTTTCAGGATAAAGGCGACGAATAACCGGTATCATCGTGAAACAAAAACCTAGCGCCTGCATACGTTCAAAGTTCCAGGATCCTTGAAAAAGATTAGATCGTATAAATACGCTGCGTATATCGCCAGACGTAAGTTTTTTTTGACCTGTAGCGTTAGTAGTATACAACATGTCTCTTACCTATTTTAATTAATCGAGTTCATTATCAATATATTTAGTACTATGCTTCGGTATTGCATCTACTGAGACCCGGTTGTAGTTCGGGCTGAGCTGGATATAGAGTATAGCCATTATTACCCCAATCACACCTATTGCTACTAGATTGACACTAGTGAATGCAGCGGTGACAAAACCTAGGTAAAAAAACGGCATCAAATATCCAGCGCGCATCATATTAATGACCATAGCATAACCGACTACTACAATTATTCCGCCAGAGATATTTAGCCCATTAGTTATAACGTCAGGAATCAATCTAAGCATATTGTGTATAGTGTCAGTACCGACCGATAAGCTGACTATTACTGCAGGAATGGCGATACGCATCGCCTGAAGTATCAGTGCCGAGATGTGGATCAAACTAAGCACCATTAGGTTTCCACGTTCAGCAATACTGTCGGCAATATGCTGAAAAAAAACGGTTATGGTGCGCACAATGATGTTTAATACCTGTCCTGCTGCAGCTATTGGAATCGCCAGAGCGATACCAGCACCGACACTTTGATTACCGGCGATTACTAGAATGGTAGAAATAATTGATGCCAGCGCTGCATCTGGCGCCACCGCTGCACCAATATTCATCCAACCAAGAGCGATCATTTCCAATGTACCACCGATGATGATACCTGTTTTCAGGTCTCCCAGGATCATACCAACCAAAGTACAAGCCACCAACGGACGATGAAACTGAAATTCGTCTAAAATTGATCCCATGCCTGTAATACAGGCAACAACGAATATCATAACAGTTTGACACGTGGTGATTTCCATCATACTTCTCCTATCACTTATCTAGTTTTTTCAATAAATCTCGCAGTTGCAGGGGGTAATCACTGGCAACTTTACGAACTTCAAGCTTAATTCCACGTTCGTTGAGTTTTTTGAACGCCTCAATGTCTTTTGCATCTACCGAAACAGCATTATTAACCTGTTTTTTGCCATGCCGAAAGGCCATACCACCAATATTGACTGATGTAATTACAACGCCACCCTCAACCAGACGCAAGACATCAGTCGGATTGGTAAATAATAACATGACGCGGTCATTTGCATATTTCGGATTATTATAAACACGGATAGCTTTTGCTACATCAACCACATGGGACGTTACTCCCGGAGGTGCCACCTGAGTGAGTAGATTTTTACGTAATGTATTTGCTGCTACTTCGTCGCTTACCACAATTATGCGTGTAATGTTAGTTGCTTTCGTCCAGCAGGTAACAACCTGGCCATGTATCAGACGGTCATCGATACGCGCCAGACTGATGTTCATGTGTACACCGTTGTTAATATGGTTACTGAGATCAGATGCTGCTATGGGAACTGCAGCGGTGACTAGTTCCACCTGTTTCTGTTCTGTAGCTTTCAGCACTTTTACGCCAATACGTCCGGTTTCCACGGCAGTGCAAACCAGGTTTTGAAAGGACTGATTATCATCACGGGCCATAAAAGTTTCAGTAAGCATGGGTATATTCACACCAGTAACCACTTCATAATTATCTTTATCGATAACAATTTGGCTAGCAGCATTAAAAGGGCTACCTCCCCAGGTATCGACTAGAAACAATACACCAGCGGTGGTATCTAGATGTTCTAGACAGGTAGCATATTTTTTTATTAAAGTTTCAGTATTTTCGCCTGGAATGAAATCAATCCAGGCGACATTTTTTTGTGCACCTAAAATCATTTCCGATGTTTTAAGTAATTGCTCGGCCGCTGACCCGTGAGTGCCAATAACAATAGCAATACTCACTGGAACCTCCTATATATTGATAAATGAATTATGCACCTCAAACGAAAGACTTGTTGAGGATTATAACGTTTATACCTTATTTATCACTGTAAATTCAGTATAGTAAATCATGATTTATGAGAGTTTGTAAAAAATAAAAACCAATTATTTGGCTGATAAAATTTGTACAATCTAAGAACAAAGCATAGTTGAGGTGAAGTATGAACAGACCATCACAGGAAACAGTTTTTTTGCTGGGCGGTAATTAATAACGGATAGAGTTAAATTCTCAAAGCAGACGGTTAGCTAGCGTTTAGTAATGGTATCAAACATACCACAGCATCCAAGTCGCATTAGTTTTGAAGTAGTTTTATAAAAGTTTAATAAAATTCTGTTTTTTTGTTGCTGTTAGCAATCAGACTATAACCGACAATGTCGTAAATAATATTGGTTAGCCAACATAATATGATAGTTAAGTATGGCAATATTGGTATTCATCGTACCAAAACAGCTTAGCTAAACAGCTAAGCTAACTAACATAACCCATCCATAAACCATAACCAATATACCACAGCACTACGACGCTGTGGTTCAATACTGTCAATAATTTTCATCAACAGTGTAACTTTGGTACGCCATTCATATGTAACCTGCCGGGGGAGGTAAAGCATATGCCATCATATAATAGACAATTATAGTAAAGGTCTGTCTATATAGCAAACACCAATCAATGATTGAGCTACAAGGTTAATATCATTACGTAGCAAGTCAACCATGATTAAGCTTCTGTTTTACGTATTTGGTATTAGTTAGCTTGATCAATATTCCTGATTACTGTAATTGGGCGGGTTCACCACCTTCTAGCGAGCGCCGCTACCAGAATTCATAACTGCTACGGCTAGGTAAGTTTTATTACCTAATTTTGTGTGTTTATTCAGTGCTATAATGTCATAGTACTAGCTTAATGCTGAATGCCATAAACATAACAGTAGTAATTTACGTAGTTACTGTTAAACAGAAAAACTATGTTAAACAATTGGCTTATATTAACTCATCATCAACAGCAAAAAGCCGTTGAACATATTCAGGCATTAATAGCCAACAGCATGAGTAGCAGTGAAGCTATTTCGCTGGTTGCTAGCGCACTACGTGCAGAACAACTAGCAAAATGTTCAACTGAAATTGAGATGATGATTAGACTAAGCCAAGAACATTAAGCGCAAGTGGCCTACTCTGGCTAAAATGGTGCAGTAATTTACTGTGATTGTATTTTGTAACTATTTTCATGGTTATAATAACCCCCATGCTAATAGAATATTTTACAGTCATTGCACGCCACCGCCATCAAATATATAGAATGTTGGCTATATCTACCAAGATAACTATATCAACCAACTCACAGTAGACTATAACTGATCTCATGATCATTCTAATTACTATGAGGTACAATGTTAGTAAAATTGAAACACGCTAGTTTCAGTTATAAGTTATTATATAACAATTATTTATGAATCAATTTATGATTTTTTGCTCAACAAAACGTGTAGCTTGGTTACTATTGGCACTTACTGCATTCGCACTGGAGCTTATCGCACTCTACTTTCAGATTGTTTTGCTGCTTAATCCTTGTGTATTGTGTACATATCAACGTTACGCTCTTTACGGTATAGTTGTAGCCGGACTGTTAGGGGCCATAGCGCCTAACAGTCCGCTACTGCGTTTTTTTGGGCTAACAATTTGGCTATATAGTGCCTGGCAAGGACTGATACTAGCGATAAAACATACCGATATTCAACTTCATCCATCCACGTTCGTGACCTGTAAATTTTTTATTAATTTCCCGTTCTGGCTACCGTTTGGCAAGCAACTACCATCTAACGATTGCACTGTCCACCAATGGCATTTTTGTTCGATGAAAATACCACAATGGTTGATACTAATATTCAGTGTTTATCTAGCAGTAGCGGCGGTTATGTTTATTTCACAATGTTTATCTACGTGCAAACGTTACTTTTTTAACAAAAAATAGAATCAGCTATTAAACAGTATTTAGTTCTATTTTAGAACTAAATACTGTTCTTGTATGTTTAACTACGGGCAGTACGATATTTATACTAATATTCGATAAATTATTGGCACTTTGATTAGTATTGTTGAGTTTCTATATCCGCTTATTAGAATAAATCATTGATATAATAGTATTTGTCGCAGTTTACCAGCAGTTCTTTAGTCTGTTATATTTATAACATATACAGTACGATAGGATGTCATCTACTGTGGTTCAGCTGGCAACAACACGTATTAAGACTGAGTTAGGAGAAATGTCGAAAACGTCAATTAAATTGAAAGGTAGTAATTTTACTTTATCAGTCATTTATGTGTATGATGCGCAACCAGAGGAAATACGTCAGGCAATCGAGGAAAAAGTTAAACAAGCACCTGGCTTTTTGAAAGATGCACCTGTTGTCATCAACGTCTCTGGCCTCAGTGACGATACTCAATGGGATACAATTTCTAAGGCCGTGCTGGCTACCAATCTACATATTATCGGCGTCAGCGGTTGTCGCGATAGTCAATTGAAACAGGCAATTGCTAGCAGCGGACTACCACTGCTTACCGAAGACCAAGTAAAAAAAAAGCGCAGCTTAACAGATACTACCCAGCCTCAAGTGCCAGCCGCGGTAAAAACGCAGCTTGTTAATATGCCAGTGCGCTCTGGACAGCAAATTTACGCCCGTAACAGCGATCTAATCGTAACAAGTAGCGTTAGCTCAGGCGCCGAGCTTATGGCCGATGGCAATATACATATCTATGGCATGATGCGAGGTCGCGCTCTTGCCGGTGCATCAGGCGACGTTGAGTGCCAGATTTTCTGTGCTAATTTTTCCCCAGAACTAGTATCAATAGCCGGTAAGTATTGGTTAATTGATACCATTCCAGCGGAATTTTTAGATAAGGCAGTGCGGTTATTTCTACAAGACGGCACGCTTACCATTCATCATTTAACTTAGCCCTTGACAAGGAATCTATTTATGGCACGTATTATAGTTGTTACTTCTGGTAAAGGGGGCGTTGGAAAAACCACATCAAGCGCGTCCATCGCTACCGGTTTAGCCCGCAAAGGAAAAAAAACCGTAGTAATCGATTTTGATATCGGACTACGAAACCTAGATTTGATCATGGGTTGTGAGCGGAGAGTAGTATATGACTTTGTCAATGTCGTCCAGGGAGCTGCTCGATTGACTCAGGCGCTTATAAAAGATAAGCGTACAGATAATTTATATATTTTGCCTGCTTCTCAGACTAAGGACCAAGATGCTCTAACCTGCGCCGGTGTAGAAAAGTTATTGAATGATCTTAACAAGATGGAATTCGATTTTATTGTTTGCGATTCACCAGCTGGTATTGAAACGGGTGCCCTAATGGCACTTTATTTTGCTGATGAAGCGATCATAACAACCAATCCGGAAGTTTCGTCAGTGCGTGACTCTGACCGAATTCTAGGTATTCTATCGTCTAAATCGCGTCGTGCTGAGATTGGTCAGGAACCAATTAAAGAGCACCTACTGTTGAACCGTTATAATCCTGGTCGTGTCAGTCGCGGTGATATGCTAAGTATAGATGATGTTATTGAAATTCTGCGCATTCCTCTGGTAGGCGTTATTCCGGAGGACCAATCGGTATTGCAAGCATCTAACCAAGGTGAGCCTGTCATTCTTAATGAGGATTCTGATGCTGGCCAAGCTTATTCAGATATGGTTGATCGTCTTTTAGGGCAAGAATGTCCCTTCCGATTTATCGCCGAACCACAAAAAAAGAGCTTACTGAAACGCCTGTTTGGAGTATAAGCCACATTTTATTTTTTTTATAGTACGTTTTATGGCAGGAAAGCTAATAATAATGAGGGATGGTATTGAGGACACCATTTAGTACAACTCAAGCAATATTACCTTAACATTTCTGGTCGAGTGATTTTGATGGGCTGAGAGCAAATTTGCTGTAAAAACGTACTGTGCCACGAATATGGTCAATATGTTTGGATCTATAAGCAAGCAATACCTCTATTGGGCAGTAAAAATCCATTGCTGTCTATGACAATAGGTACGAAGAAATATTAATTTTTTTTCAAAAAAAATAACTATACTATCTTCCAGGATTTGACAGCTATGGTATTAATTGATTTTTTTCTAGCCCGTAAAAAAAATACAGCCAATATAGCAAAAGAACGTCTGCATAGCATAGTTGCTGAACGACGAGGTTCTAACGAACCTTATTATTTGCCTCAATTGAAAAGTGATCTTCTGGAAGTTATTAGTAAATATGCAAAAATAGATATTACAATGATTTCTATTCAGTTAGATCAAAAAGATGAGAATCTATCTATTCTGGAACTTAACGTCAAGTTAACTGACACACACTGAAAATAACAACGAACGATAACCACTTACTACTCAGCTATATCAGTTAAATTAACGGTTATTAATAATGCTATTATTATACATTGGATGTTGATTAGCAGCTTCATTCTTAATTAGCAGATGCAGATAATTTTCCATTTATCAATTTAGGTGCGTCTAGGGAATTTTTACATGCAACTGCATTACGTAAATAAGTTGGTTCTACAAGTACGACCGCATGATTATTGCCGTGTCGATAATGATGAAGCGCTAGCGGTAAAATATCTTGTGCGCTTGGGAACAACGTTTTACCTGATACTAACTTTAAACCAACGTGATTTAGTAGTGTTGGATAGGTTTGCCAACCGGTACCGGCGGTAGCCCAGCATCCGGTTAAATCTGTACTTATAGCAGCTAGTACATCCGGTACTACTATTTTTTCGTGTTCTTCGCCTAACCAAACGCCATCATGACGTTTATACGTCGCCCAATACACTTCTCCCATACGCGCATCTATGGCGGTCAGCACCTTGCATATACCAGTACGTCGCCAAGCGCCTTCAGCCAGTGCTGCTAGCGTGGAAACGCCAATAAGCTGCAGATTGGCCCCAAGCGCAAGTCCCTGGGCAATGCAGATGCTAATACGAACACCAGTAAAGCTGCCTGGGCCACGACCAAAAGCGATAGCGTCTAGACTATATAGACTAATGTCAGCCTCTGCTAAAAGGCTATCTACCATAGGAAGAATGAGTTGCGTGTGTTCGCGAGGTGCCACAACAAATCGTTCCAGAACAACCTCGTTGTCTAGCATCAGCGCGGCAGAACAAGCGGCGGTAGTGCTATCAATGGCTAAAATATGGGTAGCCATGTCAAATTTCATTGATTAACACAAATTTACTATAAGTATAGCATAGAATATGCGCTGTAAAGAAAGAAAATAAGTTATATCGAACTTATTCAGCATGCTGATAATAGTTGGTTACAGCGCCATATATAATAAGCCTAGCCACCAGGTAAGTTAGTTAAAAGAATGAATCAGGTATCATCAGTTAAGCCATTTAATCTATGTGCTAAACAGCCTTTGAGCATAAAGATCCGCTGAGGATAAGCAAAAGTTATGATATGTATGAAATATCTAGTAGTCATTCTTTTATTAAACCTAGTGCTGGCAGATTGTGCCAATAATAACAATGTTATTCTCGATCATTGCCCCTCAGATGTTTATACTTATGCCCAGCAAAAAATGCAGGAAGGTAATTACACCGAAGCTATCAGTAAGTTTAAGGCGCTAGAGAACCGCTATCCGTTCGGTCAATACGCACAACAAGTTAAGCTTAATTTGATTTATGCCTACTACAAATCAGCTAACCTACAGATGGCACAAGCCTCTATTGAGGATTTTCTGCGGTTTAATCCTGACTATTCTAATATTGACTACTTACTATACATACGCAGCTTGACTAATATGGTTTTTGATGACAGTAAAACGCAAGGATTTTATGGCGTAAATCACTTAACTAGTAATTCTGATTATGCCAGCGTAGCATTGTTTAGTTTAACACAACTGCTTATATATTATCCAAAAAGCCCGTATACCCTATATGCCACAAACTGTCTTCTTTCTCTAAAAGACCGGCTGGCAAAACATGAAATATTGGTAGTAGAGTACTACGCAAAAATCGGCGCCTATGTGGCGGTAGCTAATCGAGTTGATAAAATGCTTCGTGAATTTCCTGATAATAAAGCTACTCGACAGATATTGTACTATATGGGACAAGCATATCGGGAATTACATTTATACGAATAAACCAAAAAAAAAGACAAAGCAATTACGATCTACTATCATACATCGTGAATCCTACCTCATAGCAGCATGGATAGGCTAGTTATTATATAATTAAATGTTAAGTATAGTTAATAACTTATTACACTACTAATTTATCGACTGCTTAACTGCTCATAAGCAGCGCAAATCCATTGGAATCTGTTAATACATGCAACAACCCCAGTCAAAAAGGTGACTAGGTATATAATACGATAACAAACTACCATATTAAAAAAATAAATACAATTTATATTTAATGTAACAAATTTACCTATAATTAAAAAAATTGGTTAATAGTTAATTTTTTTGCCTTTGAAGAGTTACCTAAGGTAGATATAATTATATTTATTACAAGTTTTGTAAAAAAACATATTTTCATTTATCATAGCCCTTTTATAGCAGATAATTAAAATCTATTCATATATAAACAATGGTGTAAATCTCTATGCTACATCTATTTACTGGTCTAGAATTAAAGACCGGAATAATGTTGGTAATCGCATTAATCTTTGTGCTAATTTATGAGGTAATTAATGGCTTTCATGATACGGCTAATGCAGTAGCTACAGTAATTTATACTCGTGCACTGAGTTCTAACCTAGCAGTTGCTATGTCAGGAGTGTTTAATTTCCTCGGAGTCATAATGGGTAAATTAAGCGTAGCTTATGCTATCGTTCATCTATTGCCTACCGATTTCTTATTAAATATAAGTTCTTCCAATAGTCTGGCAATGATGTTTTCCATACTACTGGCTGCTATTATTTGGAATCTTGGAACCTGGTATTTAGGCCTACCGGCCTCTAGCTCGCATGCGCTTATTGGCTCTATTATTGGTATAGGTATTACTAACGCTTTAGTTGGCGATAGCTCAGTAGTTCAGGCTTTGAATCTCCCGAAATTTCTTGAAATTTCCCTATCACTAATTATTTCTCCGTTGGTAGGATTTTTGCTTGCAGGTGTGATGGTTTATGGTATGCGCCGTTACTGGAGCAAAACAGAAAAACGCAGCTGCATACATTTGACTCCAGCAGAACGAGAGGAAAAAGACGGCGAGCTTAAGCCACCATTATTAACCCGTATCGCCTTGATCGTATCAGCTGCTGGCGTAAGTTTTTCACACGGCGCCAATGACGGGCAAAAGGGTATCGGGCTGATCATGTTAGCACTGGTAGGTGTTGCTCCAGCAGGAATTATAGTCAATCTTGACGCAAGCGGCTATGATATTAGCCGTACACGAGATGCAGTTAATCATTTGCATCAGTATTATACACAGCACCAGAATCTAATTTTTGGCTCAGACAAGTTACTTATTCCGCCAACAGCTAAAAAAAATCTTAGCCCTATCTTGCCTTTAACCGGCACCGCGTCTATTAAAATACTGGATCAAGAATACAACTCCCAAATACCAGTTTGTCAATGTGACATGTCTCAGGCGTTATTATCAATTAAGCGCGCCTCGCTACTATTGGATAATCTAAAAAGCTATGAAATGCTCGATGTTAACCAGCGCTCCCTAGTACGTCACCTATTGATTTGTCTTGCCGAAAACGCCGAAAAAGTAGAACAGTTGCCGGAAACCTCCGCTGCTGATAAAAAATTTCTGTCAAACCTACGCCATAGTCTACTACTATGTACCGTGGAATACGCGCCGATATGGATAATTATAACCGTAGCGTTGGCTTTATCGTTGGGCACCATAGTTGGTTGGCGTCGAGTAGCCACGACCATCGGTGAAAAGATAGGTAAAAAAGGTATGACCTATGCTCAAGGGTTATCTGCGCAGTTGACTACGGCGGTATCTATTGGAGTTGCTAGTTATACCGGTATGCCAGTATCTACTACCCAAGTACTGTCATCAGCGTTAACCGGCACCATAATGGTTGATGGCGGTGGTGTGCAAATAAAAACTGTAAAAAATATCCTGTTAGCATGGGTTCTAACCCTACCAATGGTAATGATTCTATCAAGTAGCCTGTACTGGCTAACACTCAAGATTATTTAAATACGCTGAACAACATCAGGAAGATAGCAGCTAATATTTAGCTTCTACCAGAAAGGAAGAGGTATGTTAATGATAAAAAACCGCAGTGTATGGCCTTCAATATAACGCTTAATCGAAGCGAATAAAGTCGATATGATTCAGTTGAGGTTTAAATGGATGACGTTGTACCGCCTGTACTTTAACTTTATTTATGTGACCATTGATCACCAGGACCAGCTCTTCGCTGTAAAATCCTTCTTTGATTTGGGCATGTAAAATAAAATCATGATCAAGCTCTACAGCTATCGGGGCTGAATTACCGCCATAAACTATAGCTGGAAACTTATTAGCAAGACGCAGGCGGCGACTTGCACCTTTGCCCAAATCTTTGCGAATTTTAGCATTGATAATTAACATAATTTTCCTCAAAACCTGGAGTAAAATTTAACTAAAATTACCTACCAAGTAGTTGGCTGAGCAGCATGACTTAAAATTATCTCTCGAGATCGATACCGTTCCGTTGTTAACTTGGTAGGCAATAGTTTTGCATTAGTTTAATCAATTTATGATATGTTATGCAACAGTTGGCTCATACCAAGGAATAAAATTAGCCTATTCAAACTAATTTTATTATTTACTTTTTATCATTTACTTCTTGTCAACTACGAGTAAATATCTATAATACTTCGTCACTGACAAGTGAGAAGGTAACTATCGCTAGAGTTAAACTGTTGCCAGAATTAGCCAAATACTAAACTAAGATACGATACAGACTTATCACTCACATGCAGAATCTAGAATACTGCAATGTTACGGTGATAATAGGTTTTCATCCATTCGAACATTCGAATTAACAATTTATAATGGTATCTTAAATTATAGATTACATACAGAACCATACCGCCATAATAATCATAATAGTTATATAAATATAACTCAGGGGCGTAGTTCAATTGGTAGAGCACCGGTCTCCAAAACCGGTTGTTGGGAGTTCAAGTCTCTCCGCCCCTGCCAGCTAGGTAAGCTTACTGCACGCGAGTGTGATTTCTATGATTAAATTACATACACTTAACTAAATAAGTATGAATAAGCGGCAAACTGCTGAACATTTCCCATTACACCAACTGTTGTAATGGAGATCAAACGTTTTATAAAATTAAGACAGTAAATAACAACCAAATGGGTTATGGTCATTACCTGCTAAACCAGCGACAATCCGGTTTAATCGTTCAATCTCAGGGCAAAACAAAACTAGTCAGCGGTTTGTTAAGCCTGCATCTAGTGTTAGAGATACATGCTATGACGAATTAACTGTTGACTTTTTGTGTGTTGATGCAATCACATCATTTTCCCGATGACTATCTTCTACACACTTAACAGTAGGTTCGGGTACAGAATTGGATATAGGTTGCTTTATTTCAACCCCCAGAGCGCAGAAACCTTGCGCCAGACCAATAATATTCCCCCGACCATCGGACAATTTATTCTTTGCTAGCCGATAGCTGGCTTGAGCTTTATCAAGGCTTTGGCCGATAGTGTTAATATCATCAACAAACAAGCGTAATTTATCATAGAGTCTCGCCGCCCGCTCAGCAATATGCTGAGCGTTTCGGCTTTGATGTTCGTAGCGCCACAGATTATTGATGGTGCGTAGCGCAACTAAAAGCGTGGTAGGACTAACTAATATAATATTATGCGCTAGCGCTTCGCTTATTAGTTCTGGATGGTGGCCAATAGCCACTATAAAGGCCGGTTCAATAGGTACAAACATTAAAACAAAATCTAGTGAGCGTAACCCAGTTAATTGTTGATAGTCTTTACGTCCCAGTAATTTAATATGGGTACGCAGCGAATTGACATGTTCGATTAACGACAGTTTTCGTTCTGCATCATTATGGCTATTGAAATAACGTTCATAGGCAACCAAAGATATTTTTGCATCGATGACTACATCTTTTCCCTGTGGCAGACGAACCACCACATCCGGCTGTAAACGCCGGCCATCCTCTTGCTGCATGCTAATCTGTATTTCAAATTCATGACCTTCGCGTAGTCCTGATGCTTCCAGTACTCTACTTAGCACAATTTCGCCCCAATTACCTTGCACCTTATTATCGCCCTTGAGCGCACGGGTCAAGTTGACGGCTTCCTCAGCCATCTGCAAATTTAGCTTCTGTAAATTACGTATTTCATAAGCCAATGTGTGACGCTCACGTGCTTCTTGACCAAAACTTTCTTGTACTTGGCGGCGAAATCCTTCAAGTTGCTCACGTAGCGGCATCAGCAAACGGTCAAGGCTTTGGCGGTTTTGCTCATCTACCTGACGTCCGCTATGTTTAAATATGCGGTTGGCTAAATTTTCAAATTGTAACGATAACCGCTGTTCATTATTACTTAATAAGCGCTGTTTTTCTTCCGCCGATAGCCTAGTTTCTTCTAAACGTATAGCTACCTCTCGCAGTTCTGCTTCCTGGCTACTATTAATTTCCCGCTGCGCTAGCAGCGCTTGATTTAGTTTCTCACACTTCTGGCGTAAATGCGTAAGATATGTCAAACGCTCCTCAGCTGCTACTAACTGGCCATATTGTGTGCGCTGCTCTCGTTCACCGTCGCGTAGCGCTAGCTCAATCTGCCGGCGCACATGTTGTTCATCGACCAGCGCATGGCGCACGGACTGCAAACTTTGCTCAAGTATTATTCGTTCTTGTGCTTGCGCTAAATGTCGTTGATGTTGACGTAATTCAGCCATAAGCCAGCCTAACAAGACACCACTTAGTGCGCCGCATACACCGTAACAGAGGTAATAATCCATATTGACTCCATTGACCACCTTATTCAACCGGTAAAGTTAATGATATATAGATGTCCATATTGTTATTGAATAAAATCATTGGCTAGCTAACTTAGCTTAGCATAAACTGAGCGCTTAAAAAATTATCCGTACTAGCAATGGCAGAAGATCGTGACTCACGATACAACGAACGGCTAATAATAGTTAAGCATCGCATGATGACTACACAGAAAAGTAACCGGGATAAAGCATATTCACTATGTGCTAAAACCAGCATCGAACCATGTAAACAGACAATTGAACCATTGAGTGTGAATAACTAATTACTGACACTAAGTGCAGTAGTTTTTACCAGTAATCGTGGGGGTATTGGACATTTTGGAACAAATAGAACAACGTATCATACGGCTCCGTGAGCAGTTACGACATTGGGAAGATCTATATTACGTTGACTCGCTCCCTATCCCTACAGTGCCAGATAGCGAATATGACCGTGTCATGGCTGAACTGTGTACGTTAGAGATCAAGTACCCAGAACTACTGACCCCAGATTCCCCTAGCCAGCGTATAGGAGGAAAGGCAATGAACCACTTCGGACAGGTGCATCATGAGATCCCTATGCTATCGCTGGATAATAGTTATGAAGAAAAAGATTTTTTAGCATTTGATAAGCGAGTACGCGATAGACTGAAGCATGATTCTGCTATGACATATTGCTGCGAAATAAAACTAGACGGTCTAGCAGTAAGCCTGCTATATGAAAATGGTTATTTAGTGCGCGCCGCCACCCGTGGGGACGGTACCACCGGTGAGGATATCACCGTTAATGTTCGCACTATACTAACCATTCCGCTACGTTTAACAAATCACTGCAATTTACCACGTCTGCTTGAAATTCGCGGCGAAGTGTTCATGCCAGAAGCGATATTTCAGCGGTTGAATGCAACAGCTAAGCGCACAGGGAGTAAAGTTTTTACTAATCCGCGTAACGCCGCAGCTGGCTCCTTGCGTCAGTTAGATCCAGCCATTACCGCTAGGCGGTCGTTGATGTTTTATTGCTACGGCGTTGGCCTGCTAGAAGACGGTACGTTGCCGGAAAGTCATTGGGAAATGCTACAACTATTTAAAGTATGGGGAATACCAGTGAGCAATTTTATTCTCCAGTGCACTGGCAGTTTAGAAGTAATCAATTTCTATAAAAAAGTGCATGATGCCAGATCACATCTCGGATTTGATATCGATGGGGTGGTAATTAAAGTTGACTCGCTATTACTACAACAACGTTTAGGCGTTATCACCCGCGCGCCACGCTGGGCCATGGCCTATAAGTTTCCGGCCCAAGAGCAACTAACTAGGGTGCGGGACGTGGAATTTCAGGTTGGGCGCACTGGTGTGGTGACGCCGGTAGCACGGCTTGAGCCGGTGATGGTGGCTGGCGTAAGAATTAGCAATGCGACACTGCACAATGTAAATGAAGTTGAGCGTCTTGGTCTGATGATTGGCGATAAGGTGATTATCCGCCGCGCCGGTGATGTTGTACCCCAGATTGTCGGTATTATCTATTCTGAACGACCAACGGATGCGCGACCAGTAGTTTTTCCGTATTATTGTCCAATTTGCAGCTCGAATATAGAGTCATTTGAGGGTAAAACAGTCTGGCGTTGTACCGCGGGTCTAATTTGTGCAGCACAAAGAAAGGAAGCGATGAAGCATTTCGTTTCGCGGCGGGCAATGTATGTAAAAGGCATGGGGGATAAGATTATCGCTCAGCTAGTGGAACGTGAGCTAGTAAAAACACCTGTTGATTTGTTTCGGTTAAATCAAGAGATGCTGACTAGATTAGAGCATATTGGACCGAAATCTGCCCAAAATTTACTTGCGGCGCTGGAACAAGCGAAACATACTACCTTAGCACGTTTTCTATACGCTCTAGGTATCCGCGAGGTAGGAGAATCAACTGCCGCTAATTTAGCAGCAGCTTACGGCACAATAGAAGCGCTTACCATAGCCAATATAGACTCTTTAATCAGCTTACCAAACATAGGTAAAATTGTGGCGACTAACGTGCATAATTTTTTCAGGGATAACCATAACCTTGAAGTTATCGAAGCATTGTTGAACCCGATGATAGGCATCCATTGGGCTGAACCTGTTGTTACCTCAGTAGCTAAGGTTAACAATCCGTTCGCTGGTAAAAATATTGTTTTTACCGGATCACTGAATATTCTTTCGCGGGATGATGCCAAAGATTGGTTAGTGGCTTTTGGTGCTAAGGTTAGTAGCCATATCTCTTATAATACAAATTTGCTGATTGTGGGAAAAGCACCCGGATTAAAACTTGCTCAGGCGCAGAAGCAGAAGATTCCAATTATGTATGAAGCGGAAATGATGCGTCTGATAGGTAAATAAAATAAACTTACGCTGCCAAGTAAGTTGATTAATAAAAATTAGCAATAGATAATAATTAATTTATTATTCATAATAATACTACTAATATAGCAGCAATCAGCAAGCAAAGACCGATACTGATAATTATACTCTTCGTGGTTGTTACCACCATTCATGTAAAAAAATGATGGACCGGTCCAATACCCTGCCCTAAGCATAAATTATCAGCATGAATCAGTGCCTGCTGAAACCATGCTTTTGCCGCCTGCATAGTTTGTGGCCAATCATTATAGCGTGGACGTAAAACGGCTAGCGCAGCTGATCGCGCACAACCAGTGCCATGGGTGTTTCTTGTCATTATACGCACGCTGTCAAAACTTAGCTCGTAATCTGGGATTGTCTGGGCTTGTATGCCGGTTAGATGGCCGCCTTTCATCACCACTGCCTGACAAAACTAACGCTAGGAGGGCGCGCCCTTGTTAACGACGCATGTGATGCTCATTTGCCGCCAGCGCGCATTCTAGCAATACCGCCACCTCCGGCAAATTATGGGTTATAAGCGACACTAAAGGTAATAAAATATTCCGAATACTGTTAACCGCATCCTCATTATTTAATAACGTATCTCCGCTTTTAGCAACCATGACCGCATCCAGAACTAACATAGAAATAGGGTGATACGCTACTTGGACGCTATCGAACGGATAACCGATGCCTGTCCTAGTAGTAGCAGACCTATTTTTGCGCTATTAAGACGTATGTCACTAATAGGATAAATTGATTATACGCCAAGAGTATTTGGGACCACCATGAGGTAATTACTGTGGTGCCATAAACGCACATAGAGCTAAAAAAGTTTTCAAATTAGCCTGTATGCCAGCCCCACCACTAGGATCATTGTTGGCAATAGACAATGTCTAATAATACATTCGGTTAATAAAACCACATCCACGTCAAGACAATATATTGATAATCAAGATTAATTAACGTCAATACTTTAGAAAAAGCTTCCAGTTATCGTTAGCAATGATTGGATGGTTTGCGCCGCTGAAAAATTGGTCATGCAGTGTCTTACTTAGCACAGTACCTGAGCAAATATTAATTATAATAGCACAAAAAGAGTAAAGGTAAATGCGCTTGGTCAAATATTGACCTAATGATAATTCAATCGTACTAGTGATCAACATATAAGTTATGTAACTAATAGTTACCATCTAGTGTACTGAAAAACATTTAATCAAACCATTAAAACACCTCTTGACAGTAGTCCATACTACCCTGTATTCACGCTCGCCATAAGCCACATTGTATATTATTAGGTAGGTAGGGACACGGTGACGACTAAGCGTTATTGTTGAATACATACTTGAACAAGCAGATTATTATCAGACTTGATTTTTTAAGTTGCGCGAGAATCTAACAGTACGTAGTTAGGCTTTCATTATAAGTTGCGAACACCATTTTTAAAAAGAATTAATTGTGCACAGTTTTCATACTGTAATAATTAGCTAATTAGCACTAGGAGTTTAAATGTATATTGATGAGAACAAAAAACAAGCGTTAGCGTCAGCACTGGTACAAATTGAAAAGCAATTCGGTAAGGGATCGATTATGCGCTTGGGTGAAGATCGTTCTATGGATGTTGAAACCATATCCACAGGTTCTATATCTCTAGATATCGCACTTGGCACCGGTGGACTGCCAATGGGCCGTATCGTTGAAATATATGGTCCGGAATCATCGGGTAAAACTACCTTGGCCCTGCAGGTAATTGCCATAGCGCAGCAAGAAAACAAAATATGCGCATTTATTGATGCTGAACACGCTCTTGATCCTATCTACGCTAAAAAGCTGGGTGTTGACATCGATAATCTGCTTTGCTCCCAGCCAGATAACGGCGAACAGGCTCTAGAAATATGTGACGTTTTGACTCGTTCCGGGGCGGTAGACGTTATCATAGTAGACTCAGTTGCAGCTCTTACGCCAAAAGCAGAAATCGAGGGTGAGATAGGTGATGCCCATATGGGGCTTGCTGCCCGTATGATGAGTCAGGCAATGCGTAAGTTGACGAGCAACCTAAAAAACGCCAATACACTACTAATTTTCATTAATCAGATACGCATGAAGATCGGCGTAATGTTTGGTAATCCAGAGACTACCACTGGTGGCAACGCGCTGAAATTTTATGCATCTGTTCGTCTGGATATCCGCCGCATTGGATCGGTGAAAGAAGGCGATGTGGTGGTAGGTAGCGAAACACGCGTAAAAGTAGTTAAAAACAAAGTTGCCGCGCCGTTTAAACAGGCAGAATTCCAAATCATGTACGGCGTAGGCATCAATATTATTGGTGAACTAGTTGATCTAGGTGTCAAACACAAGTTGATTGAGAAAGCGGGAGCATGGTACAGCTATAACGGCGAGAATATTGGACAAGGCAAGAATAATGCTTACATCTTTCTGAAGGAGCATCCTGCACTAGTGAGTGAACTTAATCATAGGTTACGTAATATGCTGATGAACAGTGTTGATGTTACCAGCCAGATCAGAAACTTGGTAGGTGAAGATGTCAGCGAAAACAATGAAGCACTTTAGTAAAGTAAACAAATTAAACTTTGTTGTTATATAAATTTATCAATAGATAACGTCAATTTTGTACATAAAACATTTTTTAGTACATAAGATAATTTTGATATTGGTTTTTTTGCCAATTTGATCAATACGTCAAAAACTGATTGAAGAGACTGCTACGCTATTCTATTTACATATTTACAGGAAATTAATTTATGAGTAAGAGCACAACGGAAATTCGTCAGGCGTTTATCGAGTTTTTCCATAGTAAAAAACATCAGGTTGTTGCCAGTAGCTCTCTGATACCTGATAGGGATCCAACATTACTATTTACTAATGCCGGCATGAACCAGTTCAAAGATGTCTTTCTAGGCTTGGATAACCGTTCCTACCGTCGTGCCACTACATCTCAGCGCTGCGTGCGAGCTGGCGGTAAACACAATGATTTAGATAATGTCGGATACACGGCACGACACCATACTTTTTTTGAAATGCTAGGTAATTTTAGCTTCGGCGACTATTTCAAACATGATGCTATCAGGTTTGCTTGGGAGCTATTAACATGTAAGCAATGGTTTAATTTGCCCAAAGATAAGTTATGGGTGACGGTGTACGCTACCGATGATGAATCCTATAACATATGGGCAAACGAAGTGGGAATTCCAGCCGAGCGTATTATTCGTATTGGCGATAATAAAGTTA
The DNA here is from genome assembly GCF_000219175.1 of Candidatus Moranella endobia PCIT. Taxonomy (GTDB): domain Bacteria; phylum Pseudomonadota; class Gammaproteobacteria; order Enterobacterales; family Enterobacteriaceae; genus Moranella; species Moranella endobia. The sequence continues at coordinate 201,329 of NC_015735.1, forward strand.
GCCCATATATGTCAGATAATTTTTGGCAAATGGGAGATACTGGTCCCTGCGGCCCTTGCTCAGAAATATTCTATGATCATGGTGAGCATCTACAGGGCAGCCCGCCGGGAAAAGCCGAGGAAAACGGCGATCGTTATATTGAGATCTGGAATTTGGTATTTATGCAATTTAATCGCCAGACTGATGGTACATTGCTGCCGTTGCCAAAACCATCGGTGGACACCGGCATGGGTTTGGAGCGTATTGCAGCAATCTTGCAACATGTTAACTCGAACTATGATATCGACCTGTTCAAGAATCTTATTGATGCCGTGGCCCAGGTAGTCAGCACTAACGATCACGACAGTAAATCATTGAGAGTTATCGCCGACCATATTCGCTCCAGCGCTTTCCTAGCAAGCGATGGCATCGTACCCTCTAACGAGGGTAGGGGTTATGTTTTGCGCCGAATTATACGCCGTGCGATTCGCCACAGTAAAATGCTCGGTGCTAACGATGCATGTTTATATAAACTAGTGGCACCACTTATCAAGTGTATGGGTAGCACAGCAAGCCAACTGCAGACCAAACAAAAAATAGTAGAGCAAATATTACGCGCAGAGGAAGAGCACTTCGCTCGCACGCTTGAACGTGGTCTACAGCTACTAGAAAAAGAGCTGGCAAAAATTACTGGCGATGCTCTCGATGGAGACATTGCTTTCCGCCTATACGATACTTATGGTTTCCCACTAGATTTAACCACAGAAGTTTGTAGAGAACGCAACTTACGCATCGATAAGAAGAATTTTGACAGTGCTATGGATAAACAGCGTAACCGTGCACACCAGGCGAGCTATTTCAGAGCTAACTATAAAAATATGCTACTAGTAGACAAAACCACATGTTTCTGTGGCTATGAAAAACTTGAGCATCAGGGACGGGTGACTGAACTGTTCCATGATGGCAAATCTGTTGAAGTTATTAGTCAGGGTATCCAGGCAGTAGTGGTGCTTGATGAAACACCATTCTATGGTGAATCTGGCGGACAAGTAGGCGACAGTGGCAAACTAAAATCTACCCAAGGGTTATTCAATGTGGTAGATACACAAAAATACGGTAATGCTGTTGGCCACCTAGGTAAGCTGAACTACGGTGAACTAAAAATTGGCGCACAGGTAGTCGCACAGGTGGATGGCCAGCGGCGTACCTGTATTGGACGGAATCATTCTGCTACCCATTTGCTGCATACGGCATTGCGTCAAGTGCTAGGCGAGCATATAAAGCAGAAAGGGTCTCTGGTTAACCATAAATGCCTAAGGTTTGATTTTTCTCACTATGAAGCTCTAAAACTAGAGCAGCTACGCATTATAGAAAATATTGTTAATGAGCAGATACGAAGCAATATGCCCATCAAAGCAGATATGATGTCGCTAGAGGAAGCTAGTAATAAAGGGGCTATTGCACTGTTTAACGAAAAATATGAAGCTACGGTCAGAGTGATAAACATGGGTTATTTCTCTACCGAACTATGTATTGGAACTCACGCTCGCCGTACTGGCGATATCGGCTTCTTCCGCATTATGTCGGAAGCCAGCATTGCTGCCGGTATCCGCCGGATCGAAGCAGTCACTGGTGAAGAAGCTATGGCTTCACTTCATCAGCAGAGTGATTTTTTACAGCATATTTCTAATATATTGCAGTGCGACAGCAAAATGATAGTAGAGAAAGTGCAAATAATTCAGGAGCGTTTACGCAAGTTAGAAAAAAAATTACAGCAATTGGAAAATCAGCAGGCGGCGCAGGCCAGCACCACCCTCAGTCGTAAAGTGCGCAACATCAACGGTGTAAAGGTTATGGTTGGCATAATAGACAATGTCACATCGAAAATCTTACGCACAATTGTGGAAGATCTGAAGAACAAATTAGGGTCAGCAGTAATTGTTTTAGCAACTACCACAGATGGTAAAGCTATATTAATAGCCGGTGTTACAACTAATTTGACCGATCGTATCAAAGCGTTTGATATTGTCAGTCATATTGCAAAACAGATTGGGGGAAAAGGCGGTGGCCGTCCTGATCTGGCACAGGCTGGCGGTAGCAATATTGCTGCTCTACCATCCGCGTTGACAAGCTTAGATGCAATTTTGGCAGCAAAACTATAAATTAAAATAGATAATTTCAGAATAACTATAACGTCTATGACTTAACAAACAAATTAGGATATTTTATTATTCTGTAGTTCAAACTAAATTTGGTGTAAAAATAGTTATTAAATAAAGTTTTACTAGATAAACGCAAAGTTAAATATTATATATTGCATACATGATGCAGAAATCACTGAAAAGTAATTTTTACAACAGGAGCAAGGAATGCTTATTCTTACTCGTCGAGTTGGTGAAAACCTTATAATTGGCGATAAGGTGACTGTAACTATTTTAGGTGTTAAAGGTAACCAAGTACGGATCGGTGTTAATGCTCCTAAAGAAGTTTCTGTGCACCGTGAAGAAATTTACCACAATATGCAGACTGAAAAGTTAAAACCAACTATTTATTAGTCCGGTATATTTTAGATATTTTACCGTCTGCTGGTTTTCTACTATTGTGCAAAGATACTAAGGATAAAGCTTTACCATAGCCATAATGTGTTTACAGGCAGAATATATTAATTATTAATAGATATTAATACATTCTAATTGGGATTAACGATATGCAACTACTACCTATAACTAGTAGAAGTTGGTGACTTTAAGATAGATAAATATATTTTGTCCGTTGATTATCAACGTTCACTACGACTTACTAATAATAAAGTAAATATTTACCTGTGATTGCTCCTTTAACTTAAGTAATAGATTATTTTATGACTGTAATTACTGTAGCCGATGTATTGCAAGGGCACATGCCAACTAACAGTAAAGTAACGATCAATGGTTGGGTGCGTACCAGAAGAGATTCCAAAGCTGGTATCTCATTTATTGACGTATATGATGGTTCATGTTTTGCGCCATTGCAAACTGTTATTGACAGTAGTTTACCAAATTATCAGCACGATATTTTGCGACTCACTACCGGTTGCTCCGTATCAGTTACCGGACGAATAGCAGTAACATTAAGTAGGAGTAAGCATAAGCATTACGAAATACAAGCACAGGAAGTTGAAATACTAGGCTGGGTTGATGATCCAGACACCTATCCTATGTCAGCTAAGCGCCATAGTTTGGAATATCTACGCGAAGTGGCCCATCTTCGGCCGCGTACTAATTTAATTGGGGCAGTAGCACGGATACGCCACATACTAGCTCAGGCCATACACCGTTTTATGGACGAACAGGGATTTTTCTGGGTATCAACACCGTTGATTACCTCCTCAGATACCGAAGGTGCCGGCGAAATGTTTCGCGTTTCTACCCTAGATCTAGAAAATTTACAGTTTACGGCCGATGGTAAAGTAAATTACGCTAAAGATTTCTTTGGTAAAGAAGCATTTTTAACTGTTTCCGGTCAGTTAAACGGTGAAATTTACGCCTGTGCCCTATCTAAAATATATACTTTTGGTCCGGTATTTCGCGCTGAAAATTCTAATACTAGCCGACACCTCGCAGAATTCTGGATGGTAGAGCCAGAAGTAGCGTTTGCCACCTTGGAGGATGCTGCTAGCTTAGCTGAAACGATGCTTAAGTATGTTTTTCAGGTAGTATTGAACGAGAGTGCCGAAGATATGCAGTTTTTTGCCGAGCGGGTTAATCAAGAAGCAATAAATCGTCTACAAAACTTTATTTGTGCAGATTTTGCGCAAATTGAATATACGGAAGCTATAAATGTTCTTCAAAAATGTGGGCAAACATTTAAAAATCAGGTTTTTTGGGGAATGGACTTATCTGCGGAACATGAAAGATTCTTGGCAGAAAAATATTTCAAAGTACCAGTAGCAGTTAAGAATTATCCTAAACATCTGAAATCGTTCTACATGCGAATGAATGACGATGGTAAAACAGTAGCAGCAATGGATGTTCTAGCACCTGGCATTGGTGAAATAATTGGTGGTTCACAGCGTGAAGAACGCTTGGACAGGTTAGATATGCGTTTGGAAGAAATGGGCCTCAATAAAGAAAATTACTGGTGGTATCGTGATTTACGCCGCTATGGAACCGTACCACATGCAGGTTTTGGATTAGGGTTCGAGAGATTAATCAGTTATGTTACAGGAATACAAAATATTCGTGATGTAATACCCTTCCCCCGAAGTGCACGCCATGTGAATTTCTGAATGACAGTATTTAAGCAAATTTGGTCATTTGCAGGCGTATAATGTTTCTAGTATTTACATAATATTTAATTAAATAGTTAGTTAAAATTAAACAATTGGTAAATATACGATAATCTATTCTAGTATGTGATAGGCTGTAGATGTAGTTTATAGATATTTTATGGTAATTTCACGGTCGATATTATATAAATGTTAAGTATATACATACCATGTAATGTATTATTAGAATTAGAAATTCATGGTGATTAAAAATGAACAAGGTTTTTAATTTTAGCTCTGGTCCGGCAATGCTTCCGGCGGAAGTATTATCACAAGCACAGCAAGAATTGTGTAATTGGCATGGGCTAGGAACATCAGTTATGGAAATCAGCCATCGTAGTAAAGAATTTCTCGAAGTAGTACAAACTTCTGAACGTGACTTACGTGAATTGCTGAACATTCCAAAAAATTATAAAGTGCTGTTTTGCCATGGTGGCGCGCGCGCGCAATTCGCCGCGGTGCCTATGAATCTGTTAGGCAATCATGTCCGTGCCGATTATATTGATGGTGGTTATTGGTCGCATAGCGCGTTCACAGAAGCGCAGAAATATTGCAATCCGCGGATTATCAATGTTACCTACGAAAGAGACGGTTTGCTTGCAATTAAACCAATGTGTGAATGGGCTTTATCTTCCGATAGTGCTTATGTACACTATTGCCCGAATGAAACTATTGATGGTTTGGCTATAGATGAGCTACCTGATTTCGGTGAAAGAATAGTCGTAGCAGATTTTTCCTCAACAATTTTATCTAACTCGCTAGAAGTAAGCCGCTTTGGGGTAATTTATGCCGGCGCACAAAAAAACATTGGTCCGGCCGGGTTAACATTAGTCATTGTTCGTGAAGATTTATTAGGTAACGCGAGCAAAGCGCTGCCGTCTATTCTAGATTACAGCGTGCTTGCAAAAAACGATTCAATGTTCAATACCCCACCGACATTTGCTTGGTATCTTTCAGGGCTGGTATTCAAATGGTTAAAAAAGCAGGGTGGGCTGGAGGAAATGGGTAAACGTAATCAGGCTAAAGCTGCCCTACTGTACCGCACTATCGATGAGAGTGATTTTTACCAAAATACCATTGCTACGTCCAACCGTTCGCGTGTAAATGTGCCGTTTAAACTAGAGAACAATAAACTTGAAGCGCTGTTTTTGCAGCAATCTCAGACCGCCGGTCTTTATGCACTGAAAGGACACCGTTTAGTGGGCGGCATGCGAGCATCATTGTATAATGCCATGCCGTTAGAAGGTGTACAAACTCTGGTAGATTTTATGCTCGAATTTATTCGCTGTTATGGGTAACCTATCTGCTTACAATTTTGTAGAGTGTATATATATAATATAAATACTACTACCAGATCATTTTTGGCTCGGTTACGGGCGCTATTTCATCATCCTTAATCCAAGCGCTTACAGGGACAAAGTATTAGCAGATGTCAGCCAGGATATCTGCCATTGGGTACGGTCGTTCCTGATGCCTTAGGTTTCAATTATGTTTAACACGGGCTTAAACAGCAGAAATAGCATACCGACGAGTGTATGCAACAGTTGCAGTAATATGGCTTTAGTGTTAGCTTTGGATGCATTTGATCGGAGATCAAAGAACATAACAATCATGATCAAAAGCGAGTATCAATTATCCTAACTAACTATTGATGAAGTTATAGTAAAATTTTTGGCGTCTACCAGGCAAATTCTGGTGCTATTGTAATAAATAATTACCTCGCCGCGAGGAAAGGCAGCGGGCGTGTATAATAACCCCATCGAGCAGGATGCCTGATGTACGTTAATAATCAAAAAATTTTAAAGATTATCAAATATGACCGAATCTTTTGCTCAACTATTTGAAGAATTTCTAAAAACCATTGAAACCCGTCCTGGGGCCATCATTCGCGGTACCGTTGTCTCAATTGCGAAAGACGTAGTTATAGTTGACGCTGGCCTAAAATCCGAATCCACTATTCCTATTGAGCAATTCCGCAATACTCTGGGTGAGCTGGAAATAAAAGTCGGCGATTATGTTGACGTCGCACTGGATGCAGTCGAAGATGGTTTCGGCGAAACGCTATTGTCCCGTGAAAAAGCCAAACGCTATGAATCCTGGTTGATGCTGGAAAAAGCGTACGAACAAGCTGCCACCGTGATTGGTATCATTAACGGAAAAGTCAAAGGTGGGTTTACCGTAGAAATAAACGGTATCCGTGCTTTTTTGCCTGGTTCGCTGGTCGACGTACGTCCGGTACGTGATACTCTGCATTTAGAAGGAAAAGATCTTGAGTTTCAAGTCATCAAGCTTGATCAGAAACGTAATAACGTTGTGGTTTCCCGTCGTGCAGTTATCGAATCTGAAAGTAGCACTGATCGTGATCAGTTGCTTAGCAACCTGCAGGAAAGCATAACAGTCAAAGGAATCGTAAAAAATCTTACCGACTACGGCGCATTTATTGATCTTGGTGGTGTTGATGGTTTATTGCACATTACCGATATGGCTTGGAAGCGCGTGAAGCATCCGAGCGAAATAGTGCATATTGGCGAAGAAATAACTGTAAAAGTACTAAAATTTGATCGTGAGCGTACTCGTGTATCCCTTGGTTTAAAACAACTCAGTGAAGATCCATGGATCGCTATCGCGAAACGTTATCCGGAAGGAATACGATTGATTGGAAAAGTAACTAACCTGACCGAATACGGCTGCTTCGTTGAAATCGTAGAAGGGGTTGAAGGCTTAGTGCACGTATCAGAAATGGATTGGACCAATAAAAATATTCATCCATCAAAAGTTGTTAACGTGGGGAAGATGGTGGAAGTAATCGTTCTAGATGTCGACGAAGAACGTCGTCGAATATCACTAGGCATGAAACAGTGCAAAGGCAACCCTTGGCAGAAGTTTGCTGAAACCTATAAAAAGGGCGACCGTGTAGAGGGTAAAATTAAGTCAATTACCGACTTTGGTGTTTTCATTGGCCTTGATGGTGGTATTGATGGTCTAGTTCATTCATCTGATATCGCCTGGAATGTAATAGGCGAAGAAGCCGTGAGAGAATACAAGAAGGGTGACGAAATTACTGCAGTAGTTTTACAAGTTGATGCTGGGCGCGAACGTATTTCTTTGGGAATAAAACAGCTAGTAGAAGATCCATTAAATCACTATCTCTTGTTACATAAAAAAGGCACTATTATTAACGGTACCGTTACAGCAGTTGACTCAAAAGGTGCAACAGTGGAATTAGTAGGTGGCATAGAAGGGTATCTACCATCTTCTGAAGCTTCGCGTAACCATTTAAATGCTATGCTTCTACCGAGTGTCGGCGAAGCTATAGAAGCTATATGCACCAGTATTGATCGCAAAAACCGCGTGGTAAGCTTATCAGTTCGTGCCAAGGAAGAGTCGGCAAAAAAAGATATAAGTAACTTAAACAACAAACTAGCAGAAGGTAACTTATCCAATGCTATGGCTGAAGCATTTAAAGCTGCAAGCAAGGGTGATTAATAACAACAGTTGAATAGAGGTAACTATGTTCCCGAGGAAATTTCGACAATGACTTATGTTAATATTGGAACATGATAGCATGGGGCCTAGGTAAATCTACATGCTTCATACAATAATACCCAATACCAGTATTTAGCACTTTGCTTTAACAAATTAGCATAATAAGATCAATCAGCAACAGTTATTTTACAGGATAAAATATGGTTCTAGTAACTCGTCAAGCCCCCGACTTTACCACTGCCGCTGTGCTCAGCACGGGTGAAATCGTTAATCAGTTCAATCTGCGATCATATATCAAGGATAAAACAGCAGTTATTTTTTTCTGGCCGATGGATTTTACGTTTGTTTGCCCATCAGAATTGATTGCGTTTGACAAACGCTATGCAGCATTCCAAAAACGTGGAGTAAAAATTATCGGTGTATCTTTTGACTCAGAGTTTGTACACCACTACTGGCGGCAGATACCAACCGAAAAAGGTGGCATTGGACCAGTAAAATACCCAATGGTAGCTGACATCAAACGTGAAATTATTAAAGCATACGGCATTGAACATCCTGATACCGGTGTTGCGCTACGTGGTTCGTTCCTAATCGATAAAAAAGGAATTATCCGCCATCAGTTGGTTAATGACTTGCCATTTGGCCGTAATATTGACGAGATGATTAGAATGGTTGACGCTTTACAATTCTATGAAGAAAAAGGCGAGGTATGTCCGGCACAGTGGACAAATGGCCAAGAAGGGATGGAAGCTTCACCTACAGGTGTTGCCAAATATTTGGCAGCAAATATCACTAAGTTGTGATTAGATTAAGCTGTTAGTGATAATATTTTTTTGTATTGTTTTGTAAATAGTTAATTGTATTCATGAGTTAGTTAATAGTTAATTGGCGCAGCATACGTCGTAATGGTTCTGCTGCGCCCCACAATAGCTGGTCGCCAACGGTAAAAGCCGAAATATACTTAGGTCCCATATTTAATTTTCGTAACCTGCCTACTGGCGTTTTTAATGTTCCTGTTACTGCAGCTGGCGTTAATTCTCGCATAGACAATTCACGGTCGTTAGGCACTACTTTCACCCAGTCATTATGGTTTGCAAGTAATTGTTCGATTACTGCCAATGGAATATCCTGCTTTAGTTTCAGCGTAAATGCTTGGCTATGGCAGCGTAGAGATCCTATACGTACGCATAATCCATCTACCGGAATTGCCTGACTGATATTAAGAATTTTGTTGGTTTCCGCCTGGCCTTTCCATTCTTCACGACTCTGACCATTTTCTAGCTGCTTATCTATCCAAGGTATTAAGCTACCAGCAAGAGGTACACAAAAATTATCAATCGGCAGGGTACCGCTGCGGGTCAATTCGGTAACTCGACGCTCGATATCCAGAATAGCCGATACTGAATTCTGTAGTGGTTTAGCTACCACATCGTACAATTGCCCCATTTGTAACAATAGTTCACGCATATGGCGGGCGCCACCGCCTGATGCTGCCTGATAGGTGGCAACTGATACCCATTCAACCAAATTATTGACGAACAAACCACCCAGTGACATAAGCATTAGGCTCACGGTGCAGTTACCGCCGACAAAATTTTTAATGCCACGATCCAAACCCTGTTGTATCACTTGCTGGTTGATTGGATCTAGGATAATAACCGCGTCATCGCTCATACGCAACGTTGATGCCGCATCTATCCAATATCCTTGCCAGCCGCTTTTACGCAACCGTGGATGGATTTCGTTGGTATAACTACCTCCCTGGCAGGTAACAATAATATCTAGCGCACTTAGCGCCGCTATATCCTTGGCATTCTGTAATATACCTTGCTTACCATTGACAAGCGGAGCTAGCTGACCACTTTGGGAGGTAGAAAAAAAGACTGGTTGAATAGCGACAAAATCTTGCTCTTCATGCATGCGTTGCATTAACACTGAACCAACCATACCGCGCCAGCCAATAAAACCAACCTTTTTCATAGTTAAATATCCAATCTTAGAAGTTGCAAATGATTACGTTACTGCTTAGTAAAATTAGCCATTAAACTATATAATAGAGTAAATAAATGTTACAAGTGAAAGTTTTCGTCATTTTAAATCTTTTTAAGACATTGTTATGCTCGAAAGTTATAGTGTGTCCCCGTCACTACTACTGGCATAGACGTCATAAATGAGTTAGTCAGATGATATATGTCTGTATTTCTGTGCTAAAATAGCTGTAGCAGAATCATCCACCATTTATCATTCTCCAGTTAATACTGATAGCATTGCTCTTAAGAGCAATGCTATCAGCCTGCAAACTAAAAACCATATTGAAAGAATGTCATACGTTAATTACGATATGATAATAATTAGTTTAGAAAAAATTCACCTGTGATGAATAAGGTACTTGCAGTTCAGCTATTTATATTTATTTGCTCACTGAACTGTAATGTAAATAAGGTCACAATGTCTTGTCTATGATAACTAAACAATACATAAACTAGCCAGGTGCATGCTACTCTAATCCTGGTTTATAATGTGCGCACCAATATACTGCTAGCTAATCGCTGGTAACAAAACTCATCCTATCATTAGTAAAGTGTTGCTACTAAATAATCTTCAGACTATAAAGTTACTGATGAAGCGTTACCGGTTATAGTGAAACTAAGCTGCATAGGAGTCATTATTAACTATGAATTTAAGCTGCATTCGATTGGTAGTAGGCATAATTATTAGTGTAATAACCATGTATTACGGTTATCGTCTACTTGATAAGTAACAAGATTTTGCCAAGAGCATAGTCAACTATACCAATCTTACTAAGAGCTAACAAGTAATATAACTACTGGCTAAAATAGCCCATGCTTAAAGTAATTTAGAGCAGTAAATCACAAATAACTACAATCAAATTGTCTAGCTTGACTAGCGGCGCAACAAATATAATCTATTCTGCTATCATCTACCAGGCATATGAGAAAGTGCCAGACCAGCAGTTTGCTACAATAGCGCTATCCAGGACCTACTAGTGTCTTAGCTTGTAGCAACTAGCATGTTTTATTCCAGGCAATGGCAATTATGATACCGGCAAAAATGCCTGAACCAGGGTATCTAATCTGAACATGAACGAGTTAACGGTATAATGAAAACAGCACTTCTATTTAATGTATTGGCGCTCAGCATCGGATTAAGCGTAATTCCTGTGTCGGTACCGCGAGCAGCGGTGCCAGTCGCAAGGGCTCGGCCGTCTATACCCAGTTTGGCGCCGATGCTGGCTAAAGTTCTTCCCGCAGTGGTAAGCGTGCATGTAGAAGGTTCACAGCAAGTCCGCCGTCCTATGCTACCGAAGGAGTTCAAATACTTCTTTGGTCCCGACATACCGGGTGGTAACAGCGGCACACGACCGTTTGAAGGGCTTGGTTCAGGAGTAATCATTAATTCAGCTAGGGGTTATGTTATTACCAACAATCATGTTGTCAACGGTGCTGAAAAAATAAAAGTGCAGATCAATGACGGTCGTGAATTCGACGCTAAGTTGATAGGACACGACGAGCAAACCGATCTTGCTTTGCTGCAGTTGTCCTCCCAAAAAAATCTCATAGAGGTGATTATAGCCGATTCTGACGCTCTGAAGGTAGGAGATTTTGCGGTAGCGGTAGGTAACCCGTTCGGTATTGGTCAGACAGCAACATCAGGTATTGTATCTGCTCTTGGCCGCAGTGGCCTAAATTTAGAGGGACTGGAGAACTTTATTCAGACTGATGCATCCATCAATCGCGGTAATTCCGGTGGTGCACTGGTGAATCTAAACGGTGAGCTAATAGGCATTAACACTGCCATTCTAGCTCCGGGGGGCGGTAATATTGGCATTGGTTTCGCTATCCCCAGTAATATTGTTAAGAACCTGAGTCAACAATTAATGGAATATGGTGAAGTAAAACGCGGCCAGTTGGGGATTAAAGGCACGGAGATGACTGCCGATATCGCTAAAGCTTTTAATATAGATGCTCAGCGTGGCGCATTCGTCAGCGAAGTATTACCAAATTCAGCTGCTGCTAAAGCTGGTATAAAAGCTGGCGATATAATTATTTCGGTGGCAGATAAACCAATTCAAAGTTTCGCCGAACTACGGGTTAAGGTAGGTACAACTGCACCAGGCAAAACCATCAAACTTGGACTATTGCGTAATGGCAAGACTAAAACAGCGTTAGTGATACTGGATGATAGTGCGTCCGCAACCACGAGTGAAGATATTATCACCCCAGCGTTAAAAGGGGCTTCTCTTAGCAACGGTAGATTGAAAGACGGCACCAAGGGCGTTCAGGTAGAGGATATCGTGAAAGACTCACCAGCTGCCGCTATCGGATTACAAAAAGGCGATGTTATAGTCGGCTTGAATCGTGAACGAGTACAAAACCTGGCAAAACTACGCAAGTTGTTAGAGGCCAAACCGGCAGTAATGGCACTAAATATTGTACGCGGCGAAGCAAATATTTTCCTATTACTGCGCTAATTTTATGAAAACTGACTCCTATCTAGGTGTCAGTTTTACTGCTGTTTGTTTACTAATTCTACATTATACTTGTTTATTCCCCTGCGTTCAGCAATGGTTTATTGTTGTTATAACTATTAAACTATTATTAATTAGTGGTACTACCGTTAGTATATATAATTAACAAATACAAGTCCTCGCTGTCTAAGACACGGTAATACGATCGTATGCATATGTCTCCATTGTTAAGATCAACATCGCAACATTTTATCACTTGTTGCTATCACGCTGCCACTCTTCAGGAGTATAAGCTTTTATCGATAATGCGTGGATGCGATTATCGGCAATATATTCCATCAGCGGCAAATAAATCATCTGCTGTTTTTTAACTAGGCTCATACCAGAGAACTGTGCACTGACCGCAATAACCTGAAAATGGCTACCATTGCGACTTATGTGTACTTCTTCCAGTACCAGAGCTTTCATCAGTACCTCTTTAATTGTACTTATTTCCATATAAAAACTGTATTTTAGAAGCAAAAAATAGACTGTTATCTTAGCGTAATCCATAGCTATCGGAAAGATGTAAAATCAACAAACAGTTTTTATGAGGGTATTATTATCATGGTTCACTCCAGTGTTGCTAAAATGCACATAAGATGAAGTACTGGTTCAGTCAGACATTGCAAGATCTGCTTAAAGTATTTTGCAAAAAAAATGGCGCTAAGTAATTTACAATACAACAAACGCATCGGTAATAAGAATATTTTTATTGACTCATACGGCTATAATAGTAGAATAACTGAGAGTTAGCTATAAGCTACGTTTAAGCATGTAATAAGCGGGAATAGCTCAGTGGTAGAGCACAACCTTGCCAAGGTTGGGGTCGCGAGTTCGAGTCTCGTTTCCCGCTCCAAGTTTCTGATCGCAGAAAACACAGCATATCTTAGTCAGTTTGTTATTTAGTTTAAACTATGGCTAATTGATCTCACCATGCGATGATTTTCAACAGTTCCCTCTACTCCACACTCCACTAGGTGAGTTGCTAATGAATGTCGAACATTATTATTATCCTTCCAAAAAGCATATTATTGCTGCAATTATTGTAATTTAAGCAACAACTGACAGTTGTGCGTTTGTCTTTTCCTACCAACGACGCTGCAGAAGATTTCTTGCTTCAAGCAGCAGGTTGCCATTACTCTATTGTCTGACATACATTAACATCGTTCTGCCAGTAGCCATGGAACACGCAATATTTTGATATGTTGCGATCCCAAACAATGGATAATTGGCAAGCATAAATTAGAAAGCAAACAGCAAATAAAGAAAGAGAACATTAAAGGCAAAAACAAGTAACATGGCAAAAAAAATCCAAGCAATTCGTGGCATGAACGACTATTTGCCAGAAGAGACAGCATTCTGGCAGAGCGTTGAGAAAATGCTAAAAGGCGTTTTGGCAAACTATGGTTACAGTGAAATTCGCTTACCTCTCGTCGAACATACCAAGCTCTTCCAAAGAGCAATCGGTGAAGTTACTGATGTAGTAGAAAAAGAGATGTCTAACTTCACCGATCGCAACGGCGATAGCCTGACACTGCGGCCGGAAGGAACAGCCGGCTGCGTGCGCGCCGGGATTGAACACGGTCTACTGTACAACCAGGAACAGCGGTTCTGGTATATTGGTCCAATGTTCCGTTACGAACGACCGCAAAAAGGTCGCTACCGCCAGTTTAACCAGCTTGGTGCTGAGGTATTTGGTCAGCAGGGGCCAGACGTTGACGCCGAGCTTATTCTGCTAACCGCCCGCTGCTGGCGTGTGCTTGGCATCAGCGAACATTTGTCACTAGAACTAAATTCCATTGGATCGATTGAGGCGCGCACTTGTTACCGCAAGGCGTTAGTAAATTTTCTCGTCAAACATGAAGAAAGCCTGGATGAGGATTGCCGCCGAAGGTTGCACACTAATCCAATGCGAGTGCTGGACACGAAAAATCCAGATATCCAAGTGCTGCTTCAAGATGCACCGGTCATGATTGATTATCTTGACGATGATTCCAGCGCCAAATTCTGCGGTTTGTGTCAAATGATCGAACTTGCTGGCATAAAATATCAGGTTAATCCACGCTTAGTACGCGGCCTTGATTACTATAACCAGACAGTGTTCGAGTGGATAACCACCAGTCTAGGTTCGCAAGGTACCATTTGTGGCGGCGGCCGTTACGATGGTCTAGTAAAACAGTTGGGCGGTCACGCCACACCAGCCATAGGTTTTGCTATTGGCCTGGAACGACTGGTTCTGCTGGTGCAGTCTGTTAACCCTGATTTAGTGGCAAAACCAAGCATCGACATCTACCTGATTGCGGTAGGGGATAATATCCAACATTCAGCGCTGCTGTTAGCGGATAAGTTACGTGACTATTTACCTTCCCTACGTATCATGACAAATTACGGCGGCGGAAGCTTAAAAAAACAATTTGGCCGCGCCGATAAGCAAGGTGCCCGCGTAGCGCTGGTTATGGGAGAAAATCAGACGGCGAAACAACACATTATAGTTAAGGATTTGGCTACTGGTAACCAAGAAACTATTGCACATAGCGATGTAGTTGTGCGGCTTACATCGATTTTTGGTGAAGTATAATACTCTTGTTCAATGCTACACTGATAACAAACAGAGGAAGCTAGTAACTAATTTTGAGACAAATGATAATAATAACCAAACAAGAATAATACGTAATGCCAATAATTATATAATTATGTCTTGCTGTCCTATCTGGAACTAATGCGGTAAGTTTAAGAGCATAGTTATTGGTTTTGCTGCATCAACTGCACATGTTATTTTGGCCAGTGTGCAACGACGGTAGCAAATATGGCTAGATAATTGCAAATATCAACAATGTGTAGGAACATTAGACGGCGCTAGTTGAGCAAAAGCTAGTGCGGCTCATGAACGTTGATTATTTATAAATATAGCTAAAAGGTACTACACCAAAGTGTTTAAAACTATGGTTTTAAGTCTGTTATCAGTTATGCTACTTAGCGGGTATAAATTTTTAAGTAAAAAAGAAGAGTTAGTGACAATTTTGCCGTTACCACAAGTAGAGAATAAATTTAAGCCACAGAAGATATGGAGTTATTATATTGGCAGCAACAATGGCGGCGGCGATTTTTATTCCAATTTGCAACCTACCGTACAAAATACGCGCGTTTTTGTGGCCAATCGTTATGGTTTAGTAAAAGCGCTGGACGCTGACAGCGGTAAAGAGCTGTGGGCGAAGGATCTTTCTATTTACACCGGCTGCTTTTCGCGCAACCGGCCAGCGCAGCTATCAGGTGGTGTGACGGCAGTTGGTAATCGTATTTACGTGGCTAGCGAGCTGGCAAAAGTCTATGCCATGGAAGCTAAATGTGGCAGCCTAGCCTGGGAGGTTCTGGTCGCCGGCGAAACACTGTCTCCACCAGTGGTTAGTGACGGTGTGATTTTAATTCATACCAGCAACGGCATGCTACAAGCGCTTAATGAGGCTGATGGTGCGTTGAAATGGACCGTGAACCTTGAGGCCAAAATGCTGAATATACGCGGTGGATCAACTCCAACAACGGCATGTGGCACCGCCATAGTTGGCAGTGATAACGGTCTGGTCAGTGCCGTCATGCTAAATATAGGCCAAATTATTTGGCAACAGCGCATCTCACAGACAGGCGGAGTTACCGAAATCGCCCGTATTAACGATGTACAAGCGACACCTGTCGTGGTCAACGGCTACGTTTACGCCCTTGCCTATAATGGTAACCTGGCGGCGCTGGATCTGTTCTCCGGTAAGTTAATGTGGTCACGGGAAATTGGTTCATTCACTAATATGTTAGTGGAAAACGGTATAATCTACCTAGTTGACCAAAATGATCGCGTGATTGCAGTAGATGCTAAGAACGGAATTACTAGCTGGTATCAGAGTGCACTGTTGCACCGCAATTTGACCTCACCGGTGTTGAATAAAGATTCTATTGTTATAGGCGACTCTGGAGGCTACTTGCATTGGATCAATATTGATGATGGCCGGCTCGTTGCTCAAAAAAAAATTGCTAGCGCCCTGCTAGTAACCCCACTATTCGATGGCGATAAAATTATCGTACAAGCAACTAATGGCGAGGTACACGCCATTATCCGCTAATGAATACTAATACTATTTGCTTAATGAGATTAACATCATGATACCAGTAGTTGCGCTAGTTGGTCGCCCTAATGTAGGAAAATCTACTCTATTTAATAGATTGACGCTAACTTGTGATGCACTGGTAGTGGATTGCCCTGGGCTGACACGTGATCGCAAGTATGGTCGTGCTAAATGGAAAGATAAAGAATTTATCGTTATTGACACCGGCGGTATTGATGATGACCAGATCAAAGGGATCGCTGCTAATATTGCCAGGCAAACGCTGTTGGCTATTGAAGAGGCTGATATTGTTTTATTTATTGTGGACGGCCGCGCCGGTTTGATGGCAGCAGATCTAGTTATTGCTAAGCATCTGCGCAAGAGCCAGAAAAACACGGTAGTTATCGCTAATAAAACCGAAGGTATCGCTAAAGATAGTGCAATGAGCGATTTTTATGCCCTTGGCATGGGTAACATAGTTCCTATTTCAGCTTCGCACGGGACAGGTATTAACTATCTACGAGAACAGATTATTTTACCGCTGGTAAACGCTTGTTTGCAGGTTGAAGACGCGGAAAAATGGTTGTACGAAGAGGCTAAAACAGAAACTTTGGCGGTGCAGGAAAACCAGCTTTTTAACCAGCAGTCACAGCCGATAAAGCTAGCGATTATCGGCCGTCCCAATGTTGGTAAATCCACACTAATCAACCGCCTGGTTGGCGAAGAGCGGGTTATTGTTTATGACATGCCTGGTACTACTAGAGACAGCATTTATGTTCCTATGGTGCATGATGGGCAGCAGTATCTCTTAATCGATACTGCTGGTGTGCGTAAACGTCGTAAGGTAACGGGTAAAGTTGAAAAATTTTCAGTTATTAAAACGATACAGGCTATCGAAGACGCAAATGTAGTGTTATTGGTGCTTGATGCCCACCAATGTATTTCTGACCAAGATTTATCATTGCTCGGCTTGATCATCAATAAAGGCAGGTCACTGGTAATCGCAGTCAATAAATGGGATGGTATGTCCAGCAAAAAACGCGACGTATTGAAAGAAACACTAAACAATAGTCTAGGCTTTATCAATTTCGCTAGAGTGCATTTTATTTCGGCTTTGCACGATCGTGGCGTTGGTAACCTATTTGAATCGGTAAATGAGGCGTACCAATGTGCTACCAAGAGAGTGAGCACTGCGATGCTGACACGCATTATGTATATGGCAGTGGCAGAACATCAACCGCCGTTAGTACGTGGACGGCGTGTTAAACCCAAATACGCCCATGCCGGCGGTTATAATCCACCAATCTTTGTAATTCATGGTACACAGGTAACAGATCTAACCGATAGTTATAAACGATATTTAATCAACTATTTTCGACGCTCGTTAAATATTATGGGTACGCCGATCCGTATGCAGTTTAACGATAATCCCAACCCTTTTGATGAACGGCGCAAAATATTAACACTAACGCAGCAAATACATAAACAAAAAAAGTTCATAATTGATATCAAGAAAAATAAATAAGCTGAAGCAGTAGTACTTACTGCCTCACATGTGACAGCATTAACATGCTTATTATATTATAAATATACACCGTGCTTATACTACCAGTGGATCTACTAGAGTACTTAGTACTGCTTCCACAGCATTATGAAAGTTAAAGTATTACCGTCGGTTGAAAACATAAAATAAGATATTATACCATTTATAATATCAGAATAGCGTAAGCCAATTTTTGCTGAACACCTAGCCGCTTTAAAGGTCCAACACCACAATGCTGCTATGACACATTAATCACCAAATTGGTGGTTGACTGAAAATATTTACGTATCATTCAAGTAATGTTTTATATTTAGAGGAGTGCAAATATGGCACGCGTAACCGTACAAAAAGCAGTTGAAAAAATTGATAATCGTTTTGACCTGGTGCTGATCGCTGCCCGTCGCGCTCGTCAGCTTCAGGTTGGTGGGAAAGATCCTCTAGTTGCAGAAGCAAACGATAAATACACAGTTATCGCCCTTCGGGAAATAGAGGAAGGGCTGATAAATAGCCATATCCTGGATTTACGTGAGCGTCAAGAACAGCAAAATCAGGTAGTAGCGGAGCTTAAGGCAATCACCACAATCACTGAAGGCAGCCGTTAGTTGCCGTACTTGTCCCTGCCTTATTCAACAGTATTAATTTTAAGCTATCTAGACCAATTTAAATACAGCAAATGTCTGTAAAATAATCATAGCAATGCAAGACGCATGGCTTTGAATACTATCAATCATCAGGTTGTTTTCACCACAAGCTATACTCGTAGTAGTTTGGCGAAAATTTTGCGTCAAATTGTCATTATTCCAGAGGTAATACGAATTAACCGTAACCACAATTATTTAATTCGTCGTCTATTTGGCTGGCTGGATAGCTCACCGTACACTGTAGCGAATGGCTGCACCATTGATTATAGCGGTCCAACATGTATTTTATTAAGTATAACGCGCGTTTACAAAGCAACAGAGTGCTGAGATGAACGAATGCCGCTTGTTAAACGCTATTCCGCTGAATACTATACCAGGGGTCGGTCCGCATCTATTTAGCAAGTTTTCCCGCCTAGGACTCGATAACCTGCAGGATCTACTGTTGCATCTGCCAATCCGCTATGAGGACCGTACTAAAATTTATTCTATAGGCGATACAAAAACGGGAATGACAGTAACCGTGCAGGGCGAAGTTTTGAATAGAAATATAATTTTTGGACGCAAACGTATGCTAATCTGCCACCTACGTGACAACAGTGGCGTCATTATTTTGCGTTTCTTCAATTTTAACCAGACTATGAAAACTATTTTCTCACCTGGCAAATGGGTGACAGCATATGGCGAAATCAGCCGTGGCCAACTTGGCAATGAGATCATACATCCAGAATATCATATTATCAACGATAACAGTCAAGTTAATTTTGCTGCTGAGTTAACACCAATATATCCGACCACCAATGGTATCCAACAGTCTACGCTGCGTAGCACGATTGATCAAGTTCTGAAAATACTCGATATAACGCCAGTAGCTGAATTGCTGCCACCAGAGCTTAGCTACCAGTTAATGAGTTTTACTGCTGCATTACGGATGTTGCACCGCCCGCCAGCAAATACATCGTTGAACGATTTAGCATTGGGACGTCACCAGGCGCAGCACAGGTTGATTCTAGAAGAATTGTTATCTCATAACCTGAGCATACTAGCAGTCAGGTCAAAGATGCAACAATACCCGGCCTTGCCGTTGCGAGTGGATAATATTTTGTGCCGACGCTTTCTCGCTACGCTACCATTCTCCCTAACCGCTGCCCAACAGCGAGTTATTCAAGAAATAACACAAGATATGGCGCGCAACTTCCCAATGATGCGGTTGGTACAGGGTGATGTAGGATCTGGCAAAACTTTAGTAGCGGCGCTGGCGGCACTATGTACTATTAGCAATGGCAGGCAGGTGGCGCTAATGGCGCCAACTGAGTTGTTGGCCGAACAGCATGCACAAAATTTTCGCGACTGGTTTGCTCCGCTAGGCATCAAGGTCGGTTGTATCGCTGGCAAACAAACCAGTAAAGCACGCCAAACGCAGCAAGGGGCTATCAGTGATGGTCGGGTGTCAATGGTGGTAGGTACTCACGCTCTTTTTCAAGAGCAGGTGCAATTTACTGAGTTGGCATTAGTTATTATCGATGAGCAGCACCGTTTCGGTGTCCATCAACGGTTAGCGCTTTGGGGAAAATGTGTTGCGCAGGGAGTTCATCCCCATCAATTGATTATGACAGCTACACCAATTCCGCGGACACTGGCAATGACCGCATACGCAGACATGGATAACTCAATCATTGATGAGCTACCAACAGGACGTAAGCCGGTGACGACAGTAGCTATCCCGGATACTAGACGCGCTGAAATCATTCAGCGTTTACGCCACACATACCTGCAGCAGGAGCAATGTCAAGCTTACTGGGTCTGCAATATTATAGAAGAATCAAATGTGCTGGAAGCACAGGCAGCTAAGTCAACCTGGCAAAAATTGCAAAGCGCGTTGCCCGAAATTCGAATTGGGCTAGTGCATGGTCGCATGAAAGTTCCTGAACAACAGCAGATGATGAAAGCTTTCAAGGCTGGTGAAGTACAGTTGCTGGTAGCGACTACTGTCATCGAGGTCGGCGTCAATGTACCTAATGCCAGCCTGATTATTATTGAAGACCCAGAGCGGCTCGGGCTAGCGCAGCTGCATCAGCTGCGCGGGCGAGTGGGACGAGGTACGATGTCATCACATTGTGTGCTGCTGTACAAGCCGCCACTAAACAAAATCGCCAAGTTACGTCTACAAGTGCTACGCGATAACAACGACGGTTTTGTCATTGCCCAGCGCGACTTGGAAATCCGCGGTCCAGGCGAGCTACTAGGAACCAGACAAACTGGCAAGGTCAAATTCAGAATAGCGAATATATTGCGCGATCAAGCGCTGATTCCGGAGGTACAGCGACTAGCACGGTACCTTAATCAATACCACCCGGAATTAGCAAGTGCACTTATTGAACGATGGCGGCCAGAACGTGTCCTATATACTTTCGCTTGAGTAGCATCTACTTATAATAGGCTAGCTTATCAAGCATCTATACAAATGTTATGAACCGTACCAACATGTGCCGGTAGGTCACGTCATAGTAGTGTAAGTGTAGTAAACATATCATAGTAATCTCGCATTTAACGTAAGCTACCAGTAGCTTAACTAGACTAGTAACAACAGTAAAAACAACAGTTATTGTTCGCTTCGACTATTGTATTTCTACTAGAAACTAGTATAATTAATATCCATTAGTTCGGCATGTAGCGCAGCCTGGTAGCGCACCGTCATGGGGTGTCGGGGGTCGGAGGTTCGAATCCTCTCATGCCGACCAATCAATTCCGCGACGGTGTATTTGTTGCAGTATATTGAGCTAGATCAAGTACTGTAACAGTGCCAACTTAATTTTTAAAGTTGTCAAATATGTCATCGAATGGTGTTTAGCTGTTTAGCCTGTTTAAATGAATAATGAATATTGTTTGCTTAAGCTTCAGCTTCTATCGTCTAAAACTAAAACACCTTATCAAGGGTAAAATTCTTCGCCTAGATAAACCTGTTTAACCTGTTTGTCTAGCATAATATTGGCTGGTGATCCATGGGCGATTAGCTTACCCTGGCTAACAATATAAGCATGTTCGCACACTTCGAGTGTCTCACGTACGTTGTGATCAGTAATAAGTACGCCTAAGCCGCGGTGGCTCAAGTATTTAATAATTTTTTTTATATCGATAATAGAAATAGGATCAACGCCGGCAAAAGGTTCGTCAAGCAAGATAAATTTAGGATTAGCTGCCAGTGCGCGCGCAATCTCTACACGGCGCCGTTCACCGCCTGATAGTGAATGACCAAGGAGGTTATGCAGATGACTAATACTAAATTCCTCCATCAGTGCTTTTGCTTGTTTGTTACGCTGGTGGCTAGTAAGAGCCGAACTTATTTCAAGTACCGCCATAATATTGTCAAACACACTCAAACGTTGGAAAATAGATGCTTCCTGCGGCAAATAGCCAATACCGCGGCGGGCACGGGCATGTAGTGGCAGAAGACTGATATCTTCCTCATCAATTAAAATTCTTCCAGCATCAAGTGATGTTATCCCAACTACCATATAAAACGTTGTAGTCTTACCAGCCCCATTTGGCCCAAGTAATCCCACAATTTCGCTAGAGCTTACCTTAAGGCTAACATCTTTCACCACGTGTTGCTGTTTATAAGCTTTCGCTAAATGTTCTGCCACTAATATTGCCATATATCCTGATCTTATACCAGATTATTGAGTCACTGTTTACTGAGTTAGCACCGCTGCTGTTATACTGCTGCCATACCAATACGATGGCACAATTACGGTGGTTACCTGTTTCCCTTTATCGCTGAAGGTCTCTAGCTGCTGTCTTTTAACCAGATAAATCATACGATCAAACTTGACGTTGCTTTCCAACTGCTCCAAATAGGCATTACCAGTAAAAATTACTCGGTCATGAGCGGTTTCATAACGCACGTTCTGCGCATAGCCACTTACTTGCTGGCCATCGTTATGCCATTGATAGAAGGTGACCGGACTACCGTAACCTTCTATTACTACGTTCATGTTATCTGGTCTAGTGATCACCACTTTATCGGCGCGAATATCAAGCGCACCTCGCTTGACTACAACCTTGCCGGTTAAGGTCACAGTATTAGTCGCCATATCCACCGCTTGTTGCATGGCGGCAATTTTAATCAGTTGATTGTCGTTGCTAGTTAACGCTAGCGCCGACGCGCTGGCTAGCATTAAGCAGCCGACCAGAAGGCTGGGATATGCTTTATGTTTATGATTTATTAATTTCATTATAGGTAGTATGAACATTTTTTAGCAACTCAGCGGTCTTATTGCGAAGATTGCCGCGCATCTGCATGCCGATTGAATGATAGCCAAGACCAGATATGCTTACTTTATCATCCGAGGAAACTTCCTGCGTTACCAGGTTAACTATTGCGTTATCTGTTGTAAGGTGTTTAATTTGCGAGGCATTATTCAAGCTATCTATCTGAACATGGCCATAAAGGTAAAGTATTCTTTTTTTAGTTAGCTTGGCCTTGTCGGCCTTCACTATCCAGGTAGGTATTGTTGTGTGTTCATCGAACGTAGTGACAACAGGCTTACTAACCAACATGATCTGTGGTTTTGCAAAATAATTCAAGTGATCGGCTACCAACTGGTAGCTAAGCCAACCTGCCAGGTTATACACTAAAGTTGTAGTATATTCGCTCTGATAGGTTGGCTCGCTAGTATGAGTAGGCACCTTGACCAGTGCTAGCTTCTGGTAAGTTTCCGTTAGTTTCAAGCCAATAAGCACCAGCACGAATAACCCGAGCAGTGCCGTAGTCCAACGTCTGGTATTGCTCATCCAGACTAACCGTTGGCATTCTTCTGCTTGCCCTGTGCAAATAGCAGCAGGTCACAAACTTCACGCACAGCACCACGACCACCAGCAATGCGAGTAACGTAATCAGCACTGAGCTGCAATAATGGGTGCGCATCAGCTACCGCCACACTCAGGCCAACCTGCTCCATCACTGGAGCATCAATGAGGTCGTCACCAACATAGGCGATTTGTTCCGCTGTTAATGTCAGTTTGCTTAGTAGTGTCTTAAATGCCACTGTCTTATCAGATTGACCCTGATAAAGATGATGAATGCCAAGCTTAACACAGTGATCTTCTAGTAGCCTGGTGGAGCTGCAGCTAGTAATAATAGCGAACTCAATGCCTGAGTTCAGCAAACACCGAATGCCGTAACCGTCTCGAACATTGAACGACTTAATTACTTCACGGTTATTACCCAGATAAATTAGTCCATCGGACATGACACCATCAACATCGCAAATTAATAGGCGAATATCGCTGGCGCATTTCAGCACATGATGTGCTACTAAGCCATAGTATGTCTCGACATTAGGATTTTCTTGCATGATGTTATCCATATTGTATCGCGCCAGCGCGTATTATAGCATATATATAAACTACGCATGCCTATCAGCTGGTTACTGTTCGCTACCAGCCGTGAATAAGTTATATGTGAATTGATATTGTTTGTTTTTTTTCCTCCAATTAAGCGTCTCTACTGCTAGTGTATTATTAGGTGTAATACCGTGCCGTGCGTACATGTTGCGGAAGAAGGAAGCATGTACGCAAAGATAAATTGCCGCTGCTTTTATTATATTGGGCTTACCCCCCGTTCATGCACATTATTGGGATGCGCAGAGGCTTCTTAAGTTGCTTATTTTAAATTTCAAACCACAATAGACAGAAGTGAAATAATTTGATACCCTTAGTATTGTTTAAATAAAATTGTTTTCATCAATTAACTCATTAACTATAAGATAATAACTGTGAAACAGTTCTACTGCTTGCTGCGACGTCAGGAAAACATAACCAAGTTGGTTGAAAGCAATTTATGGCATAAGCAATCCATTGACCACAATATTGGCCTAGTATCCTAAAACTGATTTTTTGGTAACTAACTACGCTATTTATTGACCGCATCATTCAATAACAGGCAGCAGAACCAACCATAATCAATTCTATTGGTTAGTTCGATCACTCTCAGTTAATCATATTTCTACAAGTAGGTCGTGCCGTACGTCTCATTTAAACAAATGCGGTTTAATTTCATCCAGGGCGAGGCATGGAGCCAATACAGCTACCAAATTCAGCAAAGTTTGCGGTAACTTGTTCGTGAACATAGCCGTCGAAACGAGCGTGAACGACGACGGACGAAATACGATAGAACGCATTCATCTTCCTGAAATTGTTACCAACTTGACGGACGAAGTAGGCCTATCTTCCTAACTAAGATAGACACCAACTTAACTAATCTTACATTTAGATCTAGATAAGGAAAAAAAAACCATGTCAACTAGTTTGTACAATGACGTGGATCCGATCGAAACACACGACTGGCTCCAGGCGATTGAATCAGTTATACGTACAGATGGTATTGAGCGCGCGCAATTCTTGATTGATCAATTGTTGGACAAAGCCAACAAATGTGGTGTAAGAAGTATTGCGTGTGCTGCAAACGAACGCAATTACATTAACACCATTCCAGTCGAAGATGAGCCGGAATATCCTGGCAATATAAAACTGGAGCGCCGCATCCGTTCAGCTATTCGCTGGAATGCCATTATGATCGTGCTACGCGCATCGAAAAAAAATTTAGACTTGGGTGGCCATATGGCATCATTTCAGTCGGCTGCTACTATTTATGAAGTTTGCTTCAACCACTTGTTCCGCGCACGGAACAACAAAGACGGCGGCGACCTGGTATATTTCCAGGGTCATATTTCCCCAGGAGTTTATGCACGTGCCTTCCTTGAAGGTCGTATAACCGAAGTGCAGATGAACAACTTTCGCCAAGAAGTACATGGCAAAGGTCTATCTTCTTATCCGCATCCGAAGCTAATGCCTAATTTCTGGCAATTTCCGACAGTGTCAATGGGGCTTGGACCCATTAGCGCCATTTATCAGGCGAAATTCCTGAAATATCTGGACCATCGCTTGCTAAAAGATACTAGTAATCAGACCGTTTACGCCTTTCTAGGAGACGGTGAGATGGATGAGCCGGAATCAACAGGGGCGATCACTATAGCAACGCGCGAAAAACTGGACAATCTAGTGTTTATTATCAACTGTAATTTGCAGCGTTTGGACGGTCCAGTTACCGGTAATGGCAAAATTATCAACGAGTTGGCAGGGGTATTCGGTGGCGCAGGTTGGGAAGTGATTAAAGTGGTCTGGGGTAGCCGATGGGATGAGCTATTGCGCAAAGATACCTCCGGTAAGCTGATGCAGCTGATGAACGAAACTGTTGATGGTGACTATCAGACCTTTAAATCTAAAAACGGTGCTTACGTTCGCAAACATTTCTTTGGGAAATATCCTGAAACCGCAGCGCTCGTGAAAGACATGCGAGACGATGAGATTTGGGCGCTTAATCGCGGCGGCCACGATCCAAAAAAAATTTATGCTGCCTTGCAAAAGGCTCAGAAAATTACGGGCAAGCCCGTAGTTATTCTTGCCCATACAATTAAAGGTTATGGTATGGGATTAACCGCAGAAGGCATGAACATCGCGCATCAGGTAAAAAAAATCAATATAGAAGGATTACGTTATTTTCGCGATCGTTTTAATCTTAGCTTCATCACCGATGAAAAGATCGAATCACTGCCTTATATTACCTTTGATGCAGGTTCAGAAGAGCATACTTACCTACACAAGCAGCGCCAGGTGCTGCACGGCTATCTGCCAAGTCGCCTGAGTGAATTCACCAATCAGCTGGAGCTTCCGAAGCTGGAGGATTTCGCTCCGCTACTAGAAGAACAGAACAAAGAGATTTCCACTACTATTGCTTTTGTACGCGTTTTGAGCACCATGCTTAAGCAAAAGTCGATTAAGGATCGTTTGGTGCCAATTGTCGCCGATGAAGCCCGTACCTTCGGGATGGAAGGGTTGTTTCGCCAGATAGGCATATATAGTCCGAATGGCCAACAGTACACACCGCAGGACCGCGAGCAGGTAGCTTACTATCGCGAAGACGCCAAGGGGCAAATACTGCAAGAAGGGATCAACGAACTGGGCGCAGCCGCTTCTTGGTTGGCAGCAGCTACCTCTTATAGTACCAATAATTTAGTGATGATTCCATTCTATATCTATTACTCAATATTCGGTTTCCAACGGATCGGTGATCTATGCTGGGCAGCTGGCGACCAGCAAGCGCGCGGCTTCTTAATCGGAGGAACATCAGGGCGTACTACCCTGAATGGTGAAGGTTTGCAGCATGAAGACGGTCACAGCCATATTCAATCTCTTACAATACCGAACTGCATTTCTTATGATCCAGCCTATGCCTATGAAGTTGCGGTTATCATACAAGATGGTTTGAATCGTATGTACGGTGATAAACCGGAAAACATATACTACTATATTACCACAATGAACGAAAACTATACCATGCCAGCTATGCCTAAGGGTGCTGCAGATGGTATTCGTAAAGGGATCTACAAGTTAGAAACGCTGGTCGGCAGCAAAGGAAAAGTGCAGCTGATGGGCTCAGGCGCTATTTTACGCCACGTGCGCAAAGCTGCGCAAATTCTGTCGAAAGAGTATGATATAAGTTCAGATATTTATAGTGTGACCTCTTTCACAGAACTAGCGCGAGATGGACAGGATTGTGAGCGTTGGAACATGCTGAATCCAACTAAAACACCACGCATACCATATGTAGCAACTGTACTAAATAACGCACCAGCAGTAGCATCCACAGACTATATGAAATTGTTTGCCGAGCAAATACGCAACTTTATCCCTGCTAAAGAGTTCCGTACTCTTGGCACTGACGGTTTCGGCCGTTCAGACAGTCGCGATAACCTACGTCATCACTTTGAAGTGGACGCTAGTTATGTAGTAGTCGCCGCGTTGGGTGAATTAGCAAAAAGAGGCGATATTAGCGATGATATAGTTGCACAGGCCATCAATAAATTCAAGATCTATGCTAATAAAGTCAACCCTAGGCTGGCATAAGAGGTAGAGTAAATAATGACGATTGAAATAAATGTACCGGATATAGGTGTAGATGAAGTTGAAGTAACAGAAGTTATGGTCAGCGTAGGCGATATAGTTGAAGCTGAGCAGCCACTACTGACCGTGGAAGGTGACAAGGCGGCAATGGAAGTACCGGCGCCATTCGCAGGGACCGTCAAAGAGATAAAAATTAACGTCGGTGACAAAGTAAGTACTGGATCGCAGATTATGGTATTCGATGTGGAAGATACTCAACCTACCGTAACCAACCAGATGCCGGTAAATACCAACAATAGCACTGTTACTACACCTGCACCATCGCTAACCTCATGTACCAACAGAGGCGAATTATTGGAGAACGCAGCCTACGTGCATGCGACTCCAGTGATTCGGCGACTAGCACGCGAATACGGTATCAACCTAGAGAAGATAAAAGGCAGCGGGCGTAAAGGCCGCATTCTTCGCGAAGATATCCACGCGTATATCAAAAAAGCGGTAAAACACGACGACGAAGAGGCGGCCGGAGACAGCAGATTACCACTAGGTATTATGCTACGGCCATGGCCAACATTGGACTTTAGACAGTTCGGTGATACCGAAGAGATTGAGATGGAACGAATCCAGAGAATCTCTAGTGCAAACTTACAACGTAACTGGGTAATTATTCCCCATGTGACACAGTTCGACGAAGCCGATATTACCGAGGTAGAAGCCTTCCGCAAACAACATAATATCGAATTGGAAAAAAAACAGACGAATGTTAAAATGACTCTACTAGTGTTCATTATAAAGGCAATCGCTAATACTCTGGAAGAGTTACCTCGTTTTAACAGCTCACTAGCTGAAGAAACTCATAAACTGATACTAAAAAAATATGTAAATATCGGGGTAGCAGTAGATACCATGAATGGCCTGGTGGTGCCAGTCTTACGAGATGTGAATAAAAAAGGCATGGTAGCACTTTCAAGCGAGTTGACGGTCATATCGAACAAGGCTAGGGCCGGCAAGCTGACTGCATCTGATATGCAGGGCGGTTGTTTCACTATTTCTAGCCTAGGCGGTATCGGTGGTAAGTTTTTCACGCCAATTGTCAATGCGCCAGAAGTAGCAATACTCGGTGTTTCTAAGGCTGCGATGAAGCCAGTGTGGAACGGTAACGAGTTCGTGCCCAGGTTGATGTTGCCGTTGGCGCTATCCTATGACCACCGGGTGATTGATGGTGCTGATGGCGCACGCTTTATCAGTTTTCTCAATCACTTACTGTCCGATATCCGTCGATTATTAATGTAACATAACCAATTATGTAAAATTAACTATGAGCCATGGGTATGGCAAAAATTTAAACTAAGAAGAAAAACATTAGAGGAAATTCAGAGGGAATGATGATTAATAAATTAAAAACTCAGGTCGTAGTACTTGGGGCAGGCCCTGGTGGATATTCCGCGGCATTCCGCTGTAAAGATTTAGGACTAGATACCGTCTTGGTGGAACGTTATCCTACCCTGGGTGGAGTTTGTTTGAATGTTGGTTGTATTCCTTCCAAAGCATTATTGCACGTCGCTAGAGTGCTTGAAGAAGCAAAGGCAATCAGTAAAAACGGTGTCGTTTTTGGTGAACCAAAAACTGATCTCGATAAAGTTCGTACCTGGAAAGAAACATTGGTCAAGCAGCTGAGTGTCAATATTAGCAGCATGGCAAAATTGCGCAAGGTCAATATAATACACGGTTATGGTAAATTCATTGGCACTAATCATTTGCAAATAGAAGGTAATAATGATACAACAGTAGTCAACTTCGACCAAGCGATCATTGCTGCTGGCTCCCGACCTATACAATTACCATTTATATCCCATGAAGATTCCCGCATATGGGACTCTACTGATGCGCTTGCTCTAAAATCAGTACCAAAGCGCTTGCTCGTGATTGGTGGAGGGATCATTGGTTTAGAAATGGCAACAATTTATAACGCGCTAGGCTCAAAAATAGATGTTGTAGAAATATTCAATCAGGTTATCCCACCGGCAGATAAAGATGTGGTGCAAATTTTTACTAAGCAAATTAGTTCCAATTTTAATTTAATGCTTGAAACCAAAGTAACCACAGTAGAAACCAAAGCAGACGGAGTTTATGTCAGCATGGAAGGGAAAAATATGGCAGCAGCAACCAAGATCTATGACGCTGTGTTGGTGGCTATCGGCCGTGTGCCGAACGGCACACGGCTCGATGTTGGCAAGGCTGGGGTGGAAGTAGATGATCGTGGTTTTATCAATGTTGATAAACAAATGCGTACTAATGTGCCAAATATCTACGCTATTGGCGATATCGTCGGCCCGCCCATGTTGGCACACAAAGGCATCCATGAAGGCCACTTAGCGGCAGCAGTAATTGCTGGCAAGAAACACCATTTTGAACCAAAAGTTATTCCGTCTATCTCCTATACCAATCCGGAAGTTGCATGGATAGGCTTAACGGAAAAAGAAGCGAAAAAAACAGGAATTCGCTATGCAGTCGCCACTTTTCCGTGGGCTGCCTCCGGCAGAGCAATTGCTTCCGCTTGCCAGGCAGGTATAACAAAGCTAATTGTTGATACTGACAGTAATCGGGTGATTGGCGGCGCGGTAGTAGGAGCTAACGGTGGCGAGCTACTGGGAGAAATAGGCCTAGCCATTGAAATGGGCTGTGATGTAGAAGATATAGCGTTGACCATCCATGCACACCCTACTCTGTATGAATCCATTGGTCTAGCAGCAGAAGTTTACGAAGGAACCATTACCGACCTTCCTAACAACAAATTAAAGAACAATAGCAATTTACTTTAGTTCTGTTGAAGTAGAACAACAGGTAGATATCAACATCATAAACTTTTTTGAAAATAGAAGCTCACAGAGAAAAATGTTTTTCCTTACGCAAAATATAACGATATGGTAATTGTTTTGTGGCTTGTGATAGCAAAGTATGCTCCATAAAACGACAGAAAATAGGAATATCGCGTATGGTGGCTGGATCATCGGCGATAATAAGTAAGGTCTGTCCGCAATCTATACCGCGCACTGTTTTGCGAACCATCATGACTGGTTCTGGACAGCGCAGGCCGCAAACATCCAATGTTAGATCAGTGTCGGTAAAAGAGTAAAGCATAAATAACGTCCATAAAAATAACTTAGTTAAATCTTGTATATCGTTTAATCTTTCATCTCCACTACAGAAGACGTACGTTTGTAAGATGTCAGGTTTTGCTGACCAAACCAATTAATTTCATGATGAAGAGAAACGACTTCGCCTATCACTAGCAAGGCGGGGGTTAATGCCCCCTGTGCCAGGGACTCTAGTTCTGCTAGAGTACCGATATGTACGCATTGGTCACTTTGGGTTCCGCGACTTATTACTGCCACAGGAGTTTGTGCCGATCTGCCATGGTAAATTAGTTTACTACTTATTTCAGCTGCGTTGAATACTCCCATGTATATTGCAAGCGTCTGGCTAACTCGTGCTAGCGCCTGCCAATCCAAGTCCGCTGCGCCGTCTTGCATATGCCCAGTAATCAAGGTAAGGCTTTGAGCATATTCACGGTGGGTTAGCGGAATACCGGCATAGGCGGTTGCACCAGAGGCAGCAGTGATGCCAGGTACGACCTGAAATGGTATACCCAATGCAGCCACCGCTTGCATTTCTTCGCCACCGCGACCGAAAATTAATGGATCGCCTCCTTTGAGCCGTACGACCTTTTTGCTTTGTTGCGCTAGAGTAACTATGAGCAGGTTGATCTCCTGTTGCGACATCGATATCGACTGTGAGCCGGCGCGCTTTCCTACGCAGATCTGGTCTGCCTCACGACGCACCATGTCAAGTATTTCCTGGCTGACTAGATAGTCATAAAGCACAACATCAGCTTGTTGTAATAATTGTAGTCCGCGTAGTGTTAATAGTCCACTATCACCGGGACCAGCACCGACTAGTGCTACCTCGCCTACATTTTCTGGATTAGCAGATAGGGACAGCTCTAGCTCTTGTTCTGCTTGTTCCAGCCGTCCCCGTGATATCAGATTAGCAAAGCGACCATTGAGCACTTTTTCCCAGAATCTTCGGCGTCCGGCCATGCTGCGAATATGCTGCTTTACTCTACCTCGCCATGTACCTGCCATAGCCGCCATTGGACCAAGAAAATTCGGTAGCATAGATTCAAGCTTCTCACGCAGAACGCGCGCTAATACCGGTGCCATACCACCAGTGGAAATAGCTACCACGATTGGGGTACGATCAATAATAGCAGGAAAAATGCATGAGCAGTGCTGCTTGGTGTCTACCACGTTGATCAACAGATGACGTTGTTCTGCGCACTTTGCAACTATGGAGTTTAGCTTTTTATTACCGGTGGCGGCAATAACTAGAAAAACATCATCCAGCATTGCTGGTTCAAAAGATTCTCCTATCCAGGATAGTCCGCCGGCATGGTAAATGTTTGTAAGCATTGGACATAGTCCTTGAGCAGAAACACGAATTTGGGCGCCAGCACGCATTAATAGTTGAATTTTACGTGCAGCAACATCGCCACCGCCAACTACTAATACCGGACGTTGCCTAAAATCAGCAAATATTGGTAAATATTTCACAGCAATCTTTCTAATATTGTTGATTAACACATTTGGTCATTTTGCCTTGCTTAGCCGCTTAGCCAGTTCTGGGAGGGGGAACCAAGTAATGGCTTAAACGACCGCAATAACAACCTGAATTTAATTACAGCCGCTCATAAATTGCGTGCGAGCCTAAAATAAGTATAGTATGCAGCGGTATTATCAATTTTAACTTTCATGCAAGCCACATTCGCGTTTTAGCCCAAAGAAGCGCGTTTCTTCCTCATTCATACCTGACTCAAACTTACGTGTAGTTTGTATATCACCTACTGATACATATCCCCTTTCCCACAGTGGGTGATAGCTTAGGCTATTACTGGTAATATATTGATACACTTGTTGATTATCCCAGTCAATAATCGGCAAAAGTTTGAACACCCCACGCTGAATCGTTAACACTGGTAATTGAGAGCGGCTGTAGGACTGCTCGCGCCGCAAACCGGCAAACCAAGTCTTTGCACCAAGAGTAGCTAACGCGCGGTTCAGCGGTTCTACCTTGTTGATTTGGTTATAGCGCTCAATACCCTCGATACCCTGTTCCCACAGTTTGCCATAGCGCGCCTCTTGCCAAGCTGGCGAAATACTAGCGCTAAAAATTTTCAAGTTGAGCCCCAGCTCCTCAGTTAGCTCATCTATAAAATGGTAGGTTTCCGAGAATAGATAACCAGTGTCAGTGAGAATAACCGGAATATCAGGAAACTGGCGAGTTACCATATGCAGACTAACAGCAGCCTGAATACCAAAGCTAGATGAAAGCACAATTTGCTTAGGTAGCTTTTCTAGCGCCCAAGCAACCCGTTTCTCCGCGGTTTTGCATTCTAACTGCTTATTAATAGTAGACAAAGCGGCAGTTTGTTGCGCTTTATCAAGCGCAGTTAATTCGCCAAGATCCAAATCGCTCATGCTGTCCTCTCTGGTTAATCGTAAAAATCGCGTGCCGAATCTACTACTGGACGTACTATTCCAGCTCGGACTACATAATCGCCGTAGGATTCCTGCGGATTGCGCTCACGCGCCCAGCGGCCTATGGTGTCATCAATAATATTCAGTATATCGTTTTCGGTAATATTTTCTCGATACATGCGCGGAATACGGGTACCGGCACTATCACCACCTAAATACAAGTTATAACGACCGATAGCCTTACCAACCAGCCCAATTTCCGCGAGCAGCGCGCGCCCACAGCCGTTCGGGCAGCCGGTAACACGCAGTATAATCTCTTCTTCTGCTGACAGCCCGTGACCAGACATAATGTTTTCCACTTTACTAACAAACTGAGGCAGAAATCGTTCCGCCTCAGCCATGGCAAGCGGACATGTAGGAAAAGCTACGCAGGCCATGGATGCCTTACGCTGCGCGGTGACACCATCATTAATCAGCCCGTGCCGCCGAGCTAGTGCTTCAATAACTGCTTTATCCGTATTATCGACCCCTGCGACAATCAGGTTTTGGTTAGCGGTCAGACGGAAATCACCTTGATGGATACGGGCTATTTCTGCCAAACCAGTTTTTAGTGTTCGGTTTGGATAATCAAGGATGCGGCCATTTTCAATAAATAGCGTTAAGTGCCATTTATGATCGATCCCCTTAACCCAGCCGAAGCGATCACCACGTTCAGTAAAGGAATAAGGACGCACAGGAGCAAATATTACGCCTGTGCGCATTTCTACCTCTTTCCGAAAAGCGTCGACACCTTTCTGCTCAAGGGTATATTTTGTCTTTGCATTTATTCTATTATAACGATCGCCCCAGTCACGCTGTGTTGTAACCACCATTTCAGCGATTTTAAGTGTATCTTTCAGGTCAACAAAGCCGAATTCACTGGCTTTACGCGGATAAGTACTCTTATCACCGTGAGTCATTGCAAGACCACCACCCACCAGTACGTTGAAGCCCACTAGTTGACCATTATCGCTAATAGCAACAAAATTAAGATCATTAGCATGCAGATCCACATCATTTAATGGTGGAACAACTAACGTGGTTTTGAATTTACGCGGCAAATATGTAGGACCAAGGATTGGTTCATGATCTGTAGTTTCGGTTTTTTCGCCATCTAGCCAAATTTCAGCATATGCTCTGGTTTTCGGTAGCAGATGTTCAGATATTTTTTTAGCCCATTCCCAGGCTTGTTGATGCAGCACCGACTCAATGGGATTAGATGTGCACATGACGTTACGGTTTACGTCGCCTGCGGTAGCAATAGAGTCTAGTCCCAAGCGGTGCAGTAATTGATGCATGCCTTTCAGCTTTGACTTAAGCACACCGTGGAACTGGAAAGTTTGCCTGGTAGTCAAACGGATACTACCGTATAAAGTTTCTTCAGCAGCAAATGCATCAATGCCTAACCATTGTTGCGGCTTGATCACTCCACCAGGAAGACGACAACGCAGCATCATGCTGATCAACGGCTCTAGTTTTGCTTCTGCACGCTCAGCGCGCAGGTCACGATCATCTTGCTGGTACATGCCATGAAAGCGGATTAGCTGAAAATTATCACCATTGAAGCCACCAGTTATACCATCCTGCAGATCCTGCACGATGGTGCCACGCAAAAAATTGCTTTCGCTTTTTAAGCGTTCGTTGTCGGAGCATTTGAATTTCAGTTGTTGTTCACTCATCAATATACATCCCGCTGATAACGGCGCTCAAGGCGCAGCTCACTTAAAAATTCATCCGCCTGATCGAGGTTCATACCCCCATGCTTAGCGACTACCGTAACGAGCGCTTGCTCGACATCACGGGCCATGTAATTGGCCTCGCCACAAACATAAATATGAGCACCATGCGTGATCCAACGCCATAATTCAGCACCATTCTCGCGTACTTTATCCTGTACGTAAATTTTACCTGCTTGATCCCGTGACCAAGCTAGATCTATTTTTGTTAGAATACCTTCTTTCGCATAGCGCTGCCATTCAACCTGATACAGAAAGTCATCGGTAAAATGGGGATTTCCGAAAAACAGCCAGTTTTCTCCAGAGGCACCATCTGCCTTGCGTTGTTGCAAAAACGAGCGGAACGGCGCAATGCCGGTGCCAGGCCCAATCATAATTACCGGCGTATTAGGATTTTCAGGCAGACAAAAGTTATCGTTATGCTCAATAAACACCCGCAATACACCGCCTTCTGGCAGTCTATCTGCTAAATAACCGCTGGCACCACCAGTACGTAGCCTACTCTCGATTTCAAATCGTACCACGCCAACAGTAATATGTATTTCTGCACCTACTTCTGCCTGTGACGATGCAATAGAATATAGGCGTGGCGTAAGCGGGCGCAGCAGTCCTAAAAGCTGATCTGAGCAGATGTCAATAGGCACATGTCGTACCATATCGACAATTGGTGTAGTTTGCGCAAACTGTTGCAATTTAGCTTTATCTGCAACTATAGCCAACAGCGCTTTATCCTGCGCTAAATAGGCATAATGTTCTACTATAGCTGGGGTGTTTTGCGTCAGCTCATAATATTTTTGTAGTGCCTCGCTGAGAGACAGCGTCTGCCCCGAAACTTTGACTTGTTCGTCGTTTTTTAGACACAGTAGCGCTAGCAATTCGCAAATCAGAGCTGGATCATTTTCGTACCATACTCCAAGCGCATCGCCCGGCTTATAATGTAGTGCGGAATCTCCGAGATCAATTTCAAGATGGCGCACATCTTTTAGCGACTGCCGGCTAGTTATTTTCTGACGCACCAATAGATACGCGCTTAGCGGTGTTTCTTTGGTGTAAGGATTGAAATTTAACTTATTGTTATGGTCATGGTCACTAAACGTCTTTTGTTGCTCTGGGCTAGCGATTACTGCAATTAACTTCAACCGATCTACCATCGCTGTGCGCCAAGCCTCAGCTTGCACCTGGTAGTCAACATCAGCATCAACTCGATCATATAAACGCTGAGCTCCTAACTCCTCTAGTCGACGATCGAAATCTTTGCCAATTTTCGCAAAATGCTCATAGGAACTATCACCTAATCCGAACACAGCAAATTTGGTATCAGGCAACGCTGGTGCCTTTTTCGAAAAAAGATATTTATATAGCGCGACCGCCTCTTCTGGCGGATCCCCATCCCCATGAGTGGAGGTGACGACTATAAGCAATTTCTCCTGGGCAATCTGTTTAAATTTATAATCGCCAGCGTTAATTAGAACGACATCAAGCTGAGCGGCGACTAAATGGTCACGCAATTGCTCCGCTAGACGTCTTGCATTGCCGGTTTGCGAGGCGCTAAGCAAAGTAATAGGTACCGTCGCCGCAGCAACGGCGCCTACATGCGGCTGTGCCGGCGCTGCCAGCAACAAAGGTTGATCTTCTGCCGACACACGCCCCCAAAAATAACCGGCAAGACAAGCTAATTGCAGGGAGGAAAAATCCCTAGTAGCTTCCTGCAAGCGACTCAGCTGCTCAGAACTTAACGGCAAAGCTGTAGTAAAATGAACCTGTTTTGTCATGGAAGTAGGCAGTTCCTTCTGTCATCAAGCCTGTAAACACCACCAGGTTATATAAGCATACCTATTCTAGGCTACACAATAAAGAACAAGATATGAATCATAAATAACTATAACATCGATTGCGGATCACCGTACTACTAACTATCAAGATATGGCATTTTTGCTACATAGCAGATCAGTAGTACGAACTTATACCTAACATTTAAGTTCAGGCATACCGTTGAAAGGCGCACGTATCCCAAGGTATTCTTCAATGCGAAGAAGCTGGTTGTATTTTGCCAAGCGATCAGAACGACTCATCGAGCCGGTTTTGATTTGGCCAGCAGCTGTTCCTACTGCAAGATCGGCGATAGTAGCATCTTCGGTTTCACCAGAACGGTGAGAGATAATGGTTTTATAACCAGCATTTTTTGCCATCCTGATCGCCGCTAATGTCTCTGTCAGTGAACCAACCTGGTTGAATTTAATCAGGATGGCGTTAGCGATACCTTTGTCTATACCTTGTTTTAGCAGGCTAGTATTAGTTACAAATAGATCGTCACCTACTAGCTGAATTTTTTCTCCTAGCACTTTGGTTTGGTAAGCAAAACCATCCCAGTCGGACTCATTAAGACCATCTTCAATAGAAAAGATTGAATACTGTTTAGTCAGATCTTCTAGATAATGGGTGAATTCCTGCGAGGTAAAAGTTTTGCCTTCGCCAGGCAGGTTATAGTTGCCGTTTGAATGGTCAAATAATTCGGAGGCCGCGCAGTCAATTGCCAGGACGATATCTTTACCAAGCAAGTAACCAGCTTTCTCTACCGCTTCCTGGATAGCGGCCAATGCTGAGGCGTTGGATATAACGTTTGGCGCATAGCCGCCCTCGTCGCCTACTGCGGTACTCATCCCTTTACTTTTTAAGACTTTGGCAAGAGAGTGGAATACTTCTGAACCTATGCGCACTGCCTCTTTAAAAGTTTTTGCAACAACAGGCAGGATCATGAATTCCTGTATGTCAACGTTGTTATCAGCATGTGCACCACCATTAAGAATGTTAATCATCGGTAGCGGCATGGAAAATTTCCCTGGAGTACCATTCAGCTCCGCAATATGTTCATATAGCGGCATTCTTTTGGATAATGCAGCGGCTTTTGCAGCTGCAAAAGACACAGCGGCAATCGCGTTGGCACCAAACTTAGATTTGTTTGCGGTGCCGTCAAGTTCAATTATGGTTTTATCCAATGTAGCCTGAACTTTTGCGTCTTTACCGGCCAATGCCTGAGCAATAGGACCGTTTACTGCAGCAACCGCTCTAGTAACACCTTTGCCTAAAAAACGTAATTTATCTCCATCACGTAATTCTAGCGCTTCAAGCGAGCCAATAGAAGCACCTGATGGTGTTGCAGCTAATCCAACAAAACCACCATCAAGATGCACTTCTGCTTCTACGGTTGGATGTCCACGGGAGTCAATAATTTCACGGCCAATTACTTTGACAATTTTTGACATTAGTATTTCCTCAGTACAAGTGAAAATATAATTTCTAACAGACGAAACGTAAGCGGTTGGGTTTATTCATAGCTTGTTGTTGGTTAAGCATTTGCCAGCGAGACCGGAAAACACCACTTAATCCAATATCCAATGGCACAATAAAAACAGCCGTAAAAATTGTTTTTCTGGAATATGCGTGAGGTATTAATATTATTAAATAATCCCAGCTACCCTACAGTACAAATGTAATTTTGTTGTATCTTAGCTGTATTTTAACTTAAATATCATGGAGATAAATTTATTATTACCTAACCCGTTTATTATCCTGCTAAACATGATGCTCCTATATTTATTATAATAGCTAATCACAACTTTCTTAGAGTTAATTTATTATTGTTGCATCATCAGCAAATGATACGTAGTCACGAGCAAGTTCAGTGTAAGTATTTTAGTAACCAAACGCTGTAATATCTATGATTATAATCTTAGTATTACCTACATCAGGTTTTAGCAGTATAGTTGACATTTACTTATAATTTATCAAAACTTATTAAAAATAAAATAATGATGATTATGCCCATGTTGTTATAATGAAATTTTGATTGTTTCTATGCCGTTATAATCATCAAATTCCACATATTTTTTACTGATTAGGTTAAAATAAAACATCAACTATGTACCAAATACAGAAAAAAAATACGTTAATTTTGGTTGATGGTTCTTTTTACCTTTACCGTGCCTATCATGCCTTACCGTCGTTGAATAATATCGCGGGGGAACCAACAGGGGCAATGTACGGCGTATTGAATATGCTTAAAAGCTTGCTTATACAATACCAACCAAGTCATGTAGCGGTAGTATTTGATACCAAGGATAAAACCTTTCGTGATCAATTATTCGAGCATTACAAATTACACCGACCAATAATGCCGGAAAATCTGCGCAAGCAGATCACACCACTGTATGATATGGTTAAAGCAATGGGATTGCCTATACTGTCTATCAGTGGCATTGAGGCTGATGATGTTATAGGTACATTGGCTATAACAGCGGCGCGCGACGGTTGTGATGTCCGGATAATCACTGGTGATAAAGATATAGCACAGCTGGTATCGTCTAAAATTACCATGACTAATACCTTGGCAAATACCATTATAGGTCCAGAAGAAGTAAAAACTAAATTTGGTGTACCGCCAGCACTTATCATCGATTATCTGGCGCTAATGGGTGACAGAGCTGATAATATTCCTGGTGTGATGGGAATAGGTAAGAAAACAGCGCAGATACTTTTACATGAAATAGGTGGGCTGGAAACCATATATCAACAGCTTGATAGCATTAGTATCTTGTGCTGTCGCGGCGCCAAAAACATTGCCACCAAACTCGAGCAACAACGTGATTTAGCGTTCCTTTCCTACCAGTTAGC
Source organism: Candidatus Moranella endobia PCIT (assembly GCF_000219175.1). Classification (GTDB taxonomy): domain Bacteria; phylum Pseudomonadota; class Gammaproteobacteria; order Enterobacterales; family Enterobacteriaceae; genus Moranella; species Moranella endobia. The sequence goes on from NC_015735.1 coordinate 240,850, forward strand.
CACTATTAAAACCGATGTGGTACTGGATTTATCCTATTATCAACTAACGGTAGAAGAACCACAATACAAACTGTTAAGACTATTATTCCAACGTTATGAATTTAAACGCTGGCTTAGCGACTTGAACACTGGTAAATGGCTACAAAAAACTGATAAAAATGCCGTTACTACGCCGTCACCCTGGGCTGCTACTCGACCAGTAGCTGCTGAAGATCCAAGTGAAGTAATATCAACAGTAAGTTATTCTCAAATAACCGATATGGCGACGCTTGACAGTTGGATTAACATGATTCACAACAATGGTGTATTCGCTTTCAATACTGCAACTGACGGACTGGATACTATGACAGCCAACCTGGTGGGACTATTTTTTGCGGTGAAACCAGGTAAGGTAACCTATCTGCTGTTGGGGCAAGATTATCTGAATGAGCCGCACAAGCTTGACCAAACAGCGGTCTTAACAGCGCTGAAACCGATACTAGAAGACCCAACTATCAGCAAAATAGGCTTTAATCTCAAGTTTGATCAAGGAATTTTAAATCAATATCACATTCATTTGGCTGGTATTACATTCGATACCATGCTTGAATCTTACGTTCTGAACAGCGTCGCTGGTAAACACGATATTGCCAGCATTGCGAAACGTTTTTTACAGTACACTACCGTGAACTTCGACAAGATAGCTGTTGACCAATACAAGCTGATGTTTAATCACAGTGCGTTAGAACAGACCATAACTTACGCCGCCCACGCGGACATAATACTACGTTTGCATCAAACGTTATGGCCGCGCCTTGAGCAGGCAGCGGAACTAAAAAAGGTTTTTGAGCAAATTGACATTCCCCTAGTACCAGTACTATCGCGCATCGAGCGCAACGGTGTGCTAATTGATGAACAACTTCTTGCCAAATATTCGGTGGAGCTGACCAACCGCCTGGAAGAGCTGGAACTTGAAGCACATAAGCTAGTAAAAAAACCGTTCAATCTTACATCCACAAAACAGCTGCAGGCAATTTTATGCGATAAAAAGCAGAAATTGCAAACAATGAAACAATACCTGGCAGATACTTCTTTCAATAACAACAAAGAAGAACAAGGAAAAAAAGAAGCGCAAGCCAATATGATACTAGTGATGCTAGCTTATGCGTTGCAAAAGTTGATTGCGGAATATCGTATTATAGCCAAACTTAAATCAAACTATACCGATAAATTGCCAAAAATGATCAATAAGTTATCGAACCGTATTCACACTTCATATCATCAAGCAATAACTGCTACTGGCCGCCTATCTTCGAGCTATCCAAATTTACAGAATATCCCAGTGCGCAATAATGCTGGGCGACGTATCCGGCAAGCGTTTATTGCACCGCCAGATACGCTTATATTGGCAGCTGATTATTCACAGATTGAGCTACGCATTATTACGCACCTATCAAGTGATCCTGGTTTGTTAACTACGTTTGCCGCCGGTAAAGATATTCATCGTGCCACTGCAGCGGAAGTATTCGGTCTACCATTTGAGAACGTTACCCAAGATCAGCGACGTCGCGCAAAGGCTATTAACTTTGGCCTGATTTACGGCATGAGTGCTTTTGGCCTATCGCGTCAGCTATCAATACCGCGATTAGCAGCACAGAAATATATTAATCGTTATTTCCAGCGGCATCCTGGCGTTTTGGAATATATGGAACTTACCCGCAGACAGGCTACTAGCAAAGGCTATGTCGCGACTATGGAAGGTCGTCGGATTTATTTACCTAATATTAATTCTCGTAACAGCATACGCAAGAAAAGTGCGGAGCGCGCAGCTATAAATGCACCTATACAAGGCACCGCTGCCGATATAATTAAAAGGGCGATGATTGCGGTCGATAGTTGGCTGCAACAGGAAGCACCGCCTATTCGTATGATTATGCAAGTTCATGATGAACTAGTTTTTGAGGTGCATAAAAATGCGGTAGAAAACGCCAAAGCACGGATTCAGGCACTAATGGAAGGATGTTTTGCACTGGATGTGCCGCTGCAGGTAAAAGTTGGTGTCGGTGAAAATTGGGCTCAAGCACACTAAATGCATGTATCGTGACTAAGATTACAGCATATTCAAATTAATATAAATTTTTTTGCTGTCATTTGGTCATCCACCTGAAATTTTGCAAACACTATTACTTGCACAAAGATAAAAATATATTAGCTATGCTTAAAATTAGCGCTGAAATAATAAATAGCCCGTCATCTACTAATAGCTCGTCCGAGTTGGCGTCGTTTTTGCCCAGTAGATTTAGCGTTGCGCCGATGCTAAACTTAACAGATCGTCATTGCCGTTTTTTTTTGCGACAACTAAGTCGCCGCGCCTTGCTGTATACAGAAATGGTGACGACGGGTGCCTTGTTGCATGGAAAAGGAGATGATTTAATCTTTAATGAGGAGGAGCATCCTTTGGCACTCCAACTAGGAGGCAATGAACCGAAAGAGCTGGCACGCTGCGCGAAAATAGCACAACATATGGGCTATGACGAAGTTAACTTAAATGTTGGTTGCCCCTCCGCACGAGTGCAAAACGGACGTTTTGGTGCCTGTTTAATGGCCGAAACAGCACTAGTAGGGGATTGTATCGCCGCCATGCGCGAGGCAGTATCGTTACCTATCACAGTAAAAACCCGTATTGGTATAGATATGCAGGATAGCTATGAGTTCCTCTATGAGTTCATCGATACCTGCGCTACTAAAGGTGGCTGCCAGAAGTTTATTATCCACGCACGCAAAGCCTGGCTTAACGGTTTAAGCCCTAAAGATAACCGTAAAATTCCGCCGCTTGATTATGAAAGGGTGTATCGATTAAAGCATGATTTCCCGTTGCTACAGATAGTAGTAAACGGCGGAATAACTACTCTGCACGACGCTATAACCCATCTTCAGCAACTTGATGGGGTCATGATTGGCCGCGAAGCTTACTACAATCCTGGTCTGCTAATGCGGGTTGACAGCGAGTTATTTAGCGCATTTGATCCATTGCCAACTCAAGCGGCCGTGATTAACGCTATGTTACCTTATATAGAATACGAACTATTACATGGCACTACTCTGATTAAAATTACCCGTCACATGCTTGGGCTATTTCAGGGAATGCCTGGTGCCAAGCATTGGCGGCGCTATTTAAGCGAATATGCTAACCACCCTGGCGCGGATACTGATGTATTGATTAAAGCTCTATCCTACATACAGCGTTAAATTCAACCTGCTGCTTAATGTACTGAAAACTGAAAATAACAAATAAATATAAATCAAGCTGTTTTGATACCCGAGACGAGATTTGAACTCGTACAGCCCAAGGCTAAGGGATTTTAAATCCCCTGTGTCTACCAATTCCACCACCCGGGTATAGACTACTCTGGTATAGGGTATATAAAACATTGGAGGCGCGTCCCGGAGTTGAACCGAGGTGGACGGATTTGCAATCCGCTGCATGGCCACTCTGCCAACGCGCCGGTATCACTTTTTAAAAAAGTGTGTAATTATGTCTTGCCTGAGCAGCCATGGCAAGATTTTTTTTAGTTTAGTAAGTGGAATAGTTGCCTCACAACTAATCCATATGCTGACATTAAATATATATCTGATACCGAACACTATTCCGCTTATACCTTTTGCCATGGGATATTGGACTAAGTGGTGTTTTCCGGTCTCGCTGGCAAATGCTTAACCAGAAATAAGCTATGAATAAGCTCACCCTTCCTCAAACCTACAAAGTGAAATAGTGAATTAACATCCCAATAATTTTCCTAGATTGGAAAAAAAACATGTCAATCTAGGATATCAGAATAAGTAAAGTTTTGCGTAAACCGCGTGCTATCGGTGGAATCGTTAGTTGCACATCTCGCTTGTTCATCATATAATAAATATTTTGTTATTATGCGATTAATACGGTTTAATCGGTCAACTAATCGCTTTGTAGCAGATACCCACCATACGCTAATTTTCAAGTAAGAACGATAAACACAACAGGATACAAACCAGTGATTTTACAAATTCATAATACAACTGGTTAAGTCTGCTCGCATATGGCAGCAAATATTGATCGTGTGCGCCCAGTTGCTGAATGATAGCCATAAAATAAAGGTATACTAATACTTTATTCGTATTTGGAATTACATTCACTTTCAAACCGTGCGGATTAACATGCAATCTTTTGATCCCAAAACATTTCAGGGTCTTATTTTTACACTCCAAAATTATTGGTCTCTTCAAGGCTGCACCATCGTACAGCCAATCGATATGGAGGTTGGAGCGGGGACTTCACATCCTCTAACCTGTTTGCGAGCACTTGGCCCTGAACCAATTGCTGCCTCTTATGTGCAACCTTCTCGCCGTCCTACCGATGGCCGCTATGGGGAAAATCCCAACAGATTGCAACATTATTACCAGTATCAGGTAATCATCAAACCTTCACCGGAGAATATTCAGGAATTATATCTTGGCTCACTGCAAGAAGTTGGCCTAGATACCACCATTAACGATATACGTTTTGTAGAAGACAACTGGGATAACCCAACATTGGGAGCCTGGGGTCTTGGCTGGGAAGTATGGTTGAACGGTATGGAAATGACGCAGTTTACCTATTTTCAGCAAGTTGGCGGGCTAGACTGCCGGCCAGTAACGGGAGAAATTACCTATGGTCTTGAGCGTCTTGCTATGTATCTGCAAGAAGTCGACAGCGTGTATGACCTGGTATGGAGCAATGGCCCACTAGGCATTACTACCTATGGTGACTTCTTCCATCAAAATGAAGTAGAACAATCCACCTACAATTTTGAATACGCAGACGTTGGTTTTCTGTTCACATGTTTTGAACAATACGAAAAAGAAGCGCAAACCATGCTTGCATTAGAAAAACCACTGCCTCTTGCAGCCTATGAGCGCATACTTAAAGCGGCGCACAGTTTTAATTTGCTGGAAGCACGCCAGGCGATTTCTGTCACGGAGCGCCAATGTTATATTATGCGCATCCGTACTTTAACTAAAGCCGTTGCTGAAGCCTACTACAGTTCACGAGAAGTACTTGGTTTCCCCATGTGCAAAAAATAAATCAGGAGCAAGTAAAAAAAACGAGATGATTCAAAAAACTTTTTTAGTAGAAATCGGCACGGAAGAACTACCGCCGAAGGCTTTGCGTGTTTTGGCTGAAGCATTCGCTACTCAAATAAACATTGAATTTAATTCAGCCAGCGTTAACCACGGCGAAGTTAGTTGGTTTGCCGCGCCCAGGCGACTAGCTGTCAAGGTTTCCGGGATAGACTGCCACCAGGCGGCTAATCGATACGTTGAGAAACGCGGTCCTGCCATTTTCCAAGCGTTCGACGCCGCTGGTAATCCTACTAAAGCTGCCAAGAGTTGGGCAAATAGTTGCGGCATTACGCTCGATCAGGCGGAACAGCTAACAACCGAGAAAGGAGAATGGCTGGTTTACCGTGACCGGTTGATTCAGCCTTGGCCTAACTTTTTAACTATGGTGATCAGCGCGCTTAGTAAAATACCGATACCTAAAATTATGCGCTGGGGCGAAAATAATAACCAATTCATTCGCCCAGTACACACAGTGACAATGTTACTTGACGAAAGTGTGATTCACGGTAAAGTGCTTGGTGTTAACGCTGCCCGCATTCTTCATGGCAACCGTTTTATAGGAGAATGGGAAATTCATCTAGAGCATGCTGAACATTATCCGCAAGTTCTGCTGACGCGTGGCCGGGTAATAGCTGATTATTGGCAGCGTAAAGACATAATACGCCGGAATGTAGCAGTAGCAGCCAAAAGGTTAGGTGGTGTGGCTGATTTAAGTGATGACCTGCTAGAAGAGATCACTTCGCTGGTAGAATGGCCTGTAGTGCTTACTGCTAGCTTTGAAGAAAAATTTCTGGCTGTACCAACAGAGGCACTAGTTTATACCATGACAGTTGACCAAAAATACTTTCCAGTGTATGACTATGCTGGCAAACTAATGCCAAAGTTTATCTTAGTTGCAAATATAGAGTCGACAGATCCGCAAAAGATTATTAATGGCAATGAAAAAGTTTTGCGCTCACGTTTTACTGACGCGGAGTTTTTTTTCAATACCGACCGAAAAAAACGGTTGGAAGAGCGTCTTTCTAGCTTAGATACAGTGTTATTCCAAAAACAGCTTGGCACTATGCGAGATAAGAGCGATCGAATTGAATCCTTAGCAACTTGGGTAGCAGCCCGTATTGGCGCAAATGTGCAACAGGCAGCGCGCGCTGGTCGGTTGTCAAAATGCGACCTAATGACAAAAATGGTGCTGGAATTTACTGACATACAGGGTGTGATGGGCATGTATTACGCACGCTATGATCAAGAACCAGAAACAGTCGCACTGGCGCAAAAAGAACAATACCAACCGCGATCTTCTAAAGATGCGCTACCCACCACGCTAGTGTCATGCGCGGTAGCCATTGCCGACAAGATGGACACGCTAGTCGGTATTATCGGTATCGGCCAGCATCCTAAAGGGGATAAAGATCCATTCGCTATGCGCCGTGCCGCACTTGGTGTGTTGCGTATTATAGTAGGAAAACAGCTACCACTTGACTTAAAGATGTTAACGGAAGAAGCGGTACACCTATACCTTGACAAACTGAACAATAATCAGGTGGTAAATGACGTTATTGATTTCATGCTCGGCCGTTGCCAAGCTTGGTATCAAGATCAGGGACATAGAATTGACACTATTCAAGCGGTGCTAGCACGTCGCCCAACCAGACCCATGGATTTTGACGCAAGGGTACGCGCGGTTAGCTATTTTAGACAATTAGAGGAAGCAGCTGCACTAGCTACAGTTAACAAGCGAGTATCTAATATTTTGGCGAAAGCTGTTGATCATCCCATCAACACAGATATGCAAGTATCGTTACTTTATGCTCAAGCAGAGATTACGCTAGCAACCAAGTTGGGGATATTGCGTGAAAAACTACAGCCAATGTTCGAGGATGGTTTATATCAGGATGCGCTCGTAGCGATGGCGGCGCTGCATCAGCCTATAGTTGAATTTTTTGATAATGTGGTGGTTATGTCAGAGGATAAGCAGATCAGAATAAACCGCCTGACATTACTTGCACAGTTACGTGAACTATTCTTACAGGTTGCCGATATTTCGCTACTGCAATAGATCAAAGTAGAAGTGCTGTAATATTTATTTATTCTACATGCCATTATTACATGACATTGTTGGTTTTATCTCTTAATAATATTATTAGCTCACAGGAATACTATGCCAGTTACATATTCTGCGAACGGAAAAGTAAGTAACTATTGTTTTGATTTCGATAGCTTATTGTTTTGTTCAGTAGACGCCATAACCAATTCTATCTAGTTAACGCTACCCACTGCTAGTATTTTCTAGATGCTCAATAGCCAGCGCAGTAATGATGCCTAATGCGCAGGCCAACAGCGTGCCTAAAATCCAGGTAAAATACCACATTTTCTAGCTCCTTTACTCAATAAAGCGAATGCGTATTTTGTTCAATATGCTCTTTGGTAATGCGACCGAACATTTTGTAATAGCACCAAATGACATATAACAGCACAATAGGCAAGAATATGCTTACTACTACTGTCATAACTTTCAACGTTTCATAGCTAGATGTAGCGTCCCATAAGGTAAGGCTAGCCTTAGCCATCGTACTTGATGGCATTATGAATGGGAATAAAGTTATTCCTGTGGTCAATATGATGCAAGTAACGGTTAATGAGGAACAAATAAAAGCCCAGGCACTACATCCAATTCGGCTAAATAAGATAGTTAGCAGTGGCAGTAACACGCCCAGCATCGGCACAATCCATAAAGTATGATAATATTGGTAATTAGCCATCCAAGCTCCGGCTTGATGCACTACTTCTTTATTTAACGGGTTTGACTGTGCGACTCGATCGATCACAGAGGTCACGGTAAAACCTTCTATGCTGTTAACAACCCAAATACCAGCTATCAGGAACGTCAGTAAGGTAACCAAAGCGGTAATTTGGGTAATAACGCGCATCTTCAACTGCAAATCACCGCTAGTGCGCATTTGAAGATATGTACCACCCTGAGTCAGGAACATCATAAGACTGACAATACCCGCCAGTAGGCTAAATGGGTTAATTAACTGAAAAAAATTACCACTGTAATACAAACGCATATACTCATCTAAGTAAAATGGTACGCCCTGCAGTAGGTTACCAAAAGCTACCCCAATCACCAACGGGGGAATAAAACTACCAAGGAAGATGCCCCAATCCCAAAGATTACGCCAGCACTCATTATCAATTTTAGATCGGTAATCGAAACCAACCGGACGGAAAAGAAGCGATACTAGTAACAAAATCATGGCGATGTAAAAGCCAGAGAATGCTGCAGCATAAACCATGGGCCAAGCAGCAAACATTGCACCGCCAGCCGTGATCAGCCACACCTGGTTACTGTCCCAGTGCGGTGCAATAGTATTGATCATAATCCTCCGTTCAAGATCGTTGCCGCCAAACAGACGCATTAACATGCCAACGCCCATATCAAATCCGTCGGTGACTGCAAAGCCAATTAGCAACAAACCAATGAGTACCCACCAAACAAAACGCAATACTGCATAATTAAACATAGTCATTCGCTACTGTCTTACAGTGAAATAGAGGATACTGACGATTGTTCAAAATGGTAGTTACCGGTTTTTAAACTGCTAGGCCCTAAACGCGCGAATTTGAACATCAGATACATTTCAACAGCCAAAAAAAATGTGTACAGCCCGCAAATCAACACCATCGAGAACAGTATATCGCCTGTTGTTAGAGTGGAGTTGGCAATTGCAGTGGGTAGAATTTCACCGATAGCCCAAGGCTGGCGACCGTACTCGGCGATAAACCAACCAGATTCGATAGCAATCCATGGCAACGGCATTCCATAGATCATAGCACGGTGTAGCCAACGGTACTGACCAATACAATTAAACAATATAGTCCAGCAACAGACGCCTAGCATTAGCAGCATCAGTAAGCCACAACCAACCATGATCCGAAAGGCAATATACAACGGCACTACGCGGGGGATGGAATCAATGGTTGCTTGTAGAATATGCTGTTCGCTAGCTTGGTTAATATTATCAGTATATTGTTTAAGCAGCAACCCATAGCCTAGATCCTGTTTAGCATGGTTAAATGCTTCGCGCACAGTAGTATCAGTGCTGCCTTCACGCAGCTGCTGTAGTAAATTGTAGGCATTAATCCCATTGCGGATACGCAACTCATGTTGTACCATCAGATCTTTCAGGCCTATGATCTTACGATTCGTAGATCGTGTGGCGATAATACCCAAAGCGTAAGGGATGCGCACTGCGAACTGGTTAGTCTGTTCTTTTTGGTTCGGTAAACAGAACAACGTAAATGATGCAGGTGCCGGTTCGGTGTTCCATTCCGCCTCAATAGCAGCTAACTTGGTTTTTTGCACATCGCCCATTTTATAACCGGATTCATCCCCCAACACTATGACTGACAACACTGCTGCCATACCAAAGGAGGCGGCGATGGCGAAAGATCGTTTAGCAAAAGCAAGATCGCGTCCTTTCAGCAAATAGTAAGAACTGATACCAAGGACGAACATTGCTCCGGTGCAATATCCAGCTGCTACAGTATGCACGAATTTAACCTGCGCTACTGGATTCAGAAACAAATCAGTGAAGTTGACCATTTCCATGCGCATGGTTTCATAGTTAAAATCCGCCGCGATGGGATTTTGCATCCAGCTATTGGCAACTAGTATCCACAGGGCAGAAAGATTAGAACCAAGCGCCACCAACCAGGTTACGATCATATGTTGCACTTTGCTAAGTCGGTCCCAACCGAACAGGAATAACCCGATAAAAGTTGATTCAAGGAAAAAAGCCATCAAACCTTCGATAGCAAGCGGGGCGCCGAAAATATCGCCAACATAGTAGGAAAAATATGACCAATTAGTACCGAACTGAAACTCCATAGTAAGACCAGTAGCTACACCGAGTGCGAAGTTGATCGCGAACAACTTGCCCCAAAACTTGGTCATATCTTTATATATATTTTTACCTGATAGTATATACACCATTTCCATAATAGCGAGCAAAAACGCCAGACCAAGCGTAAGCGGTACAAATAGAAAATGGTACATCGCCGTTAAAGCAAACTGTAATCGTGATAGTTCTACGACATCAAACATGATAATTCCTTGCTACTTTCAAGCAGGATCAACCTGTGCCGCTTCAAACAAGATCCAAGAGAATATAAAGAAAGGCACGATGAATAAATAAAACACAGGCTTTATTTATTATTAACTTTAAATAATAATAAGTTGTTAGTTTCTGGAAGCAATCATAACTGTTTGAGGTAATGTATTGGATATAATTATTATATCTGATATACACAAAACTTGTTCCATAACACATTCTAGCATGTTTAATAATGCCGTTTTGCAGCTAATCATTAATTAATTGGGGGGTAACCATTAATTAAACTTACACTCGTGGACTATATATAGTAATTATATTATAATACAATTTCAGTGCCGAAGTGGCGAAATTGGTAGACGCAGTTGATTCAAAATCAACCACCTGCTGGTATGCCGGTTCGAGTCCGGCCTTCGGCACCATATCTGCAGATCTACTTCGATCTTTTCAGAAATTACGCTCAACTATTGCTGAGTCGTTTACGTGGGTCACTTGTTGTTTAGTGCTACCTAACTAAGCGCGCCTACTATATATATTACGAATACATAAAAAAAGCTTAAACAACAAACATGAGATTTTTTGCATGTTAATGGTTTGTGGCACGGTTCATTCTACGTTTTGAATTTGTTCGCGCATTTGTTCAGTAAGTACTTTAAGTTCAATCGGCTGATGCAGTTACGCTGGTATTGACCGATTTTGCAGCTAGCGTGTTCGACTCGCGGTGCAATTCCTGCATTATAAAATCAAGTCTGCGACCTACCGCTTCTGGTTTGTTCAAAATATGGTAGGTTTCTTTAACATGGGTATCGATGCGATCCAGTTCCTCGGCGATGTCTATCCGTTGCGCTAAAATCACCAATTCCTGCTCTATACGGTTACTATCCAACTTAACTTGGGCTTCCTGAAGTTTGTTCAGCAGCTTTTCGCGTTGCCAGACTAGTACTGTCGGCATCTGTTGGCGCACCTTGGCTGATTCTGCACTGACACCAGCTAATCGTTTTTCTATTAGTTTCTTAAGAGCCTTGCCTTCAGTTTCACGGGCGCTGATAAGGTCTTTGCAAGTCGCGTCCAACTCCAATAGTAATTCGGCGCTGATCGTGTCTAACTCCTGCTCGGTCGTGGACATGACGCCCGGCCATCGTAAAATTTCTAGTGGTTCGATTGTACCTTCTTCTTGGCTTTGTATTTTAACCCACTTAGCGGCTGCAATCACTTGTTTTGCAAGTGTTTTATTGATGATTAAGGTACTTTGTACATTAGGATTAACGTAAAAGTACAGATTACATTCCACTTTGCCTCGAGTAAGACACAAGCGTATACGTTCACGAATAGCTTGCTCCAGAAAAATCAATTGTTCTGGCAGACGTATGTAGGTTTCCAAATAGCGATGATTAATGGAACGTAGTTCCCAGGCGGCATTGCCCCATATGCCTGTAATTTCACGCCGGGCAAAAGCAGTCATACTTCTAATCATAGGCTGACCAATTTATTTAACATTCCTGTGATTATCATCCCGCTACTCAAGACAAGATCAGATAAATCTTGTAGTCCGCGTATAATGCGGCATAGCTAACCAATCATTGACAAACAGGACCTATTCTTAGGCCCTCAGCAGAAATAACCTATCGCAAGTACGACCGGTAATAATTACTAGCAATTTTATTCAACATACCGAAAATCGGTATTAATAGCATGTGGTAAAATGCGCGTACTATGTACTGCGTCGGTGGATAAGGGTGTGCCGCCTTTAAAAAAGGCGGCAAGGGCTGGATTACTGCTTAATATGGTATGTTACCATGTGCAACCCATACTCGCAATACCCGAGAAGCAGCGAAAGGCAAGCAAGGTTGCCAAACTATGGAAATAAAGCATCTTATCGCACGCTCGCTACGTGCTTGCTGCTGTAGATTTACACAAAAATGGACGTATAGACAGCAATAATTGCTCAATTACCTGGACTTGCTTAGCGCTGGCTGATACCTTAACCAGCATAAAGAAAAAATCAGTTGAATATTAATCCGATGAGAGGATGCGGCGCAGCAATTTCGTTAGGTATAGTTGCTGGGGAAGCAGTGTGCGATTTGGAATATATAGACGATTGAGTAGCAGAAACTACTATTAATGTAGTAATGTTTGAAGATGGTCGCTTGATCGAAGTGCAAGTGACTGCCGAATGTAAGCCTGTTAGTACACAAGAATTTATTGTTTTGCTGACCGCTGTGGTATTTATAGTCGGATAAAAGCACAAAAAGCAGCGCAGGCCGCGATTATAATATAATTACTATATATAGTCCACGAGTGTAAGTTTAATTAATGGTTACCCCCCAATTAATTAATGATTAGCTGCAAAACGGCATTATTAACTATGTCAGATAATTATTTACATACCACTGTTTTGCTAAATGAAGCGGTACATGGTTTAAACCTACGACCTGATGGCATCTATTTTGACGGAACCTTTGGGCGTGGCGGGCATTCGCGGTTAATTTTATCAAAGCTTAATGCACAAGGACGACTATTTGCTATAGATTGTGATCCGGCGGCAATTGAAGCGGCACAGACCATCGATGATACACGTTTTACTATTGTCCATAAGCCTTTTTCCGCAATGCTGGATTACATAGCAGAAAGAGATCTTGTTGGTCAAATTGACGGTATTTTGCTAGATCTAGGCGTCTCTTCGCCGCAAATCGACGATCCAGCACGTGGTTTTTCATTTATGCGCGACGGACCACTGGATATGCGTATGGATAACACAAGCGGGCAGTCAGCCGCGCAGTGGCTAGCACAAGCGTCAGTGGACGAGATAAGCTGGGTTCTAAAGACCTTTGGCGAGGAGCGTTTCGCCAAACGCATAGCACAGGCAATCGTCGCAAGAAATCGCCAACGACCTCCTATAACACGGACTCTAGAACTAGCAGCCTTAATTACCAAGGCCATTCCGTTTCATGATAATCGTAAGCACCCTGCAACGCGCAGTTTCCAGGCGATTCGGATCTATATCAATTGCGAGCTAGAAGAGATCGAACGGGCTCTCAACTGCGCGTTGCAGGGGCTGGCCCCATACGGCAGATTAGCAGTTATAAGCTTCCATTCTATAGAGGATCGGTTGGTGAAACAGTTTATCTATCAGCACAGCTACATACCGCAGGTGCCGGTGGGTATACCACTAACAGAAGCGCAAATATCCGCGCAATACCAGCATTGGCGCCAATTGAAAATTTTAGGGAAAATACATCCTTCGGCGCAAGAAATTACAGATAACCCACGTGCGCGTAGTTCGGTGCTAAGATTAGCAGAGAAATTGTCTAAAACATGATCGATAGAAAACATTATCACTTAGTTGGAAGCATAGGTAAAGATATATTAAATAATGGCAAACTGCCCGCGCTATTACTGATTGCGGTTCTCGCCTCATCGAGCTTGGTAGTTATAACCACCTACCAAACCAGGCGGCTAACAGTTGAACGTGAGCAACTGCTTCTAGAACAGAATATATTAGATATCGAGTGGCGTAACCTGATCCTAGAAGATAATGTTATTAGCGATCAAAGTCGCTTTGAGTTTGTCGCCACTGAGCAGTGACCAAGACCATATTTAGATTAGTCGCAAGAAAAATATTGTGCTTCCACCTTAAGTGATCGTACTTTATCCGCTTTGATCGACCTTAGTCGCAGTCGCAAATACTGATTTATGACAAGTAGGCTGAAAAAAAATTGCTATTACTTACAGTTTAGTTATAAAAATAGCATTTGAAAGCAACCTATACTGCGATCTTTAGCGCTTGAATCTAATCATAAATTATTGGCAAAATAAGCACAATTAGTCCGCAAACTGATAATAAATAGCGATACATGAAAGCCGCAGCATGCATGACCACTCTGAAACGCCAGGCGGCTAATAATACCAGACTTGGCGGTTGGCGTTTTACTGTTCTGTATAGTTGCATCCTACTAGCGTTGATCGGTATGACAATCAGGTTAGCCTATCTACATATCATTAATCACGATCAACTGGTACGTGAAGGAGATATGCGCTCGCGGCGTGTGCAGCAAATTCCTACCATGCGTGGTATGATAAGCGACCGAGTCGGACGTCCTCTGGCAGTAAGCGTGCCAGTTCACGCTATCTGGGCAGATCCGCAACAGTTGACAAAATACTATAGCAGTATGAGCACAAACTTACGCTGGAAAGCGTTTTACGATGTGCTTTCTCTCTCTTATGATCAACTGTTATCGCGCATGCATACTAATTCTACAAGGCGCTTTGTCTATTTAGCGCGCCAAGTTAATCCTAATATTAGCGATTATATCCATAAACTTAACCTGCCAGGTATTTATCTTCGACAGGAGTCACGTCGCTATTATCCCGCTGGTCATTCAACAGCGCATCTTCTTGGCGTGACCAATATTGATAGTCAGGGTATTGAAGGTATTGAAAAAAGTTTCGACAAGTGGCTAACCGGCCAACCCAACGAGCGAATGGTGCGCAAAGATCGTTTTGGCAAGATCATAGAGAATATATCTTCGGTCGCCCGCCAGACCACGCATAATCTGTCGCTAAGTATTGACGAACAGCTGCAGGCATTGGTGTATCGTGAGCTTAATCAAGCCGTTGCATGCAATCGTGCCGAATCTGGCACATCAGTTTTGGTGGATGTCAATACTGGCGAAGTGCTAGCAATGGCCATCAGTCCTTCTTACAACCCCAACAATTTAGTTGGCACCAACATGGATATAATGCGTAATCGTGCTATTACCGATAGTTTTGAGCCAGGTTCAACAGTAAAGCCAATGGTGGTCATGACAGCACTGCAGCGTAGATTAGTGGGGGAAAACAGCCTACTTAATACATTACCTTACATGATTAGTAGTCACCAAATTAAGGATGTAGCGCGCTATGCTGAATTGTCCATGACAGGAATTTTGCAGAAATCTAGTAACGTTGGTGTATCTAGGCTTGCGTTAGCAATGCCATCTTCGTCGCTAGCAGAAACTTACTCTCGCTTTGGATTGGGTAAAGCGACCCAGTTGGGGCTGATTGGGGAACGCAATGGCGGCTTATGTTCCCATAACCAACGTTGTTCTGACATGGACAGAGCGACTTTTTCTTACGGTTACGGTCTAATGGCTACACCGTTACAATTAGCACGCGTATATACTATTATTGGCAGCATGGGTGTTTTACGCCCGCTGTCTATCACCAGGATAAATCCACCAGTGATAGGAGAGCGTGTGTTTCCGGCGTCGCTAGTACGTACGGTAGTACACATGATGGAAAGTGTGGCGCTACCAGGTGGATGTGGTAATAAAGCTACAATCAATGGTTATCGTATCGCTATTAAAACTGGTACCACTAAAAAATTGGGGCTAAATGGCCATTATATCAATAAATATGTGGCCTATACCGCTGGGGTAGCGCCAGTTAGTAATCCGCGGTTTGCACTAGTGGTCGTTATAAATGATCCGCAGGGCGGCAAATACTACGGAGGAGCAGTTTCCGCGCCAGTATTTAGCACAATTATGGGCAGCATTCTGCGGACAAAGCACATAGAACCAGATGCGCTGCGGAAACCTAGTAAAAAATTCGCCATAGTCGTAAAGACTAATACAAAAAAGAAGGTATTATAGGCATTTATGTATGAACTTGAATAATTCGTAATCAGCTTGATGCCCACCATGGTTAAGATGGTTAAGCTAGAGCTAGCTATAATACTACTCAGGCATTGCCGCTGTCAGGGCACAAGCATAATGAATGACATTCGATAATAAGAGGAACCATTCAAAAGCAGCTATCGGCGCTGACTGGTATTTTATTACGCATCCTTTAATCGACTCGTTTTGTACTTGTAACAAGACAAAACCACCCGCACCATCTGGATCATATCCACCCTAGTCAATACAATAATACCATCTGCATACCAAAATAAGTTCAGTACTTATTCTTATAAAGAAGATCACTGACCACAGTTGATCGTAGTGTATTGTTATTGGTCAATGACTAACTACTATCTATCATTCATTACCGCTTGCACGAAATAATCACTGGCTTTGTACAGGCTCTTAAATAAGCGACAGATAGTGCCTTAAGTCTTGAAGTATTTCACACATACAGTAAGTAGTAGTAGATCCTATTAAAATAGTTTAATGGATCTGATCGTGCTAAAGGTGGCTAGTTTTGCTAAAGATGCTACAGTAGTAGCAGGCCAGGCTAAGCCATACCACTCGCCAGTAAAATATGGCGCTTGTAGTTTATCTAACTAACCGTCCCCATTCTCCGGTAAAATAGCCAAGATCCAGTCTTAAGGCCAGGAGATAACCGCTGTGATTCTACCCTACTCCCTACTGTCAGGTTTTCAGATGATCTGTAGTCTAACTAACCTGGTGAGAAAGAAGTGGCTAGAGAGTTAACGTAGTACCGCAATCGACAAGTGGTGCGCGAGTTACAGGAGAAAGCACCATGTTAGTATGGCTGAACGAATATTTGGTTCAATTTTATTCATGGTGTAACGTTTTTTCTAACCTTACGTTCCGTACAAGCAGCAGCTTACTGACTTCGTTGTTCCTATCACTGTGGATCGGACAACACCTGATTATCAGGCTACAAAAACTACAAATTGGGCAGGTAGTGCGAAATGAAGGACCTAAATCTCATTTTCGCAAACGCGGTACGCCAACCATGGGCGGATTGATGATTCTAACGTCGATCACTCTTGCGGTGATAATCTGGGCATATCAGGCTAACCCCTATGTATGGTGCGTGCTATTTGTTCTGGTGAGTTACGGCATAGTGGGATTTATCGACGACTATCGTAAAGTGGTGCGCAAAGACACTAAGGGACTTAGTGCACGCTGGAAGTATTTCTGGCAGTCGGTTATAGCACTGGCGGTGGCGTTCACCATATTAGCGGCTGGAACAGAAACAACGGTTACCCAGCCAATGGTGCCATATTTAAAACAGGTTTTACCCCAGCTCAGGCTGAGGTATATGCTTTTAACTTACTTCGTTATTGTCGGCACTAGCAATGCCGTAAATTTAACCGACGGTCTGGACGGGCTTGCTATTATGCCTACTGTATTTGTTGCCGCAGGTTTAGCTATAGCAGCGTTAGCAACCGGTAACATAAATGTAGCTGGCTACCTGAACATTGCTTACGTTAGCTTAGCCGGAGAGTTGGTTGTAGTCTGTGCGGCTATTATCGGTGCCAGTCTAGGTTTTTTGTGGTTCAACGCATATCCCGCACAAGTATTTATGGGCGACGTCGGATCGCTGGCACTAGGTGGAGCACTAGGCACCATTGCTGTATTGCTACATAAGGAATTTTTGTTGTTGATTATGGGTGGTGTGTTTGTTTTAGAAGCATTATCGGTCATTTTACAGGTAGTATCGATTAAATTACTCGGTCAGCGCATGTTACTTATGGCTCCTATTCATCACCATTATGAATTGAAAGGATGGCCAGAGCCGCGCGTTATCGTGCGCTTATGGATTATGTCGCTGATATTAGTCCTTCTTGGATTGGCAACGCTAAAAGTATGGTAATCATGCTGTACTATAATTTAAGTGAGTTAGTGTATGAACATTGCGGCGACAACTGGCTAAAAAACGCCCAAGCAAACAACATTGTTAGAACGGAAGCGGTATTGTATGACAATAACGGTATTAAGTATCAGCTAATATCAATATCACTACGCATGAGATCTTAGCTGCTCTTAGTTGCTACAAAGCAACCACACCACATGGTGGTATTTATGGTTTGTATTAGATTGATGCGCATACTGCAATATGTCTAGAAGCATCAAAGCTCACTGATAAACTAGAGCAGTGTACATATGCACCATTTTCGCAATGTTAAAGTGCTAGTTTAGATTTTTATTACATTGCTTATGCAGTATCGGCTTAATAAGCGCATTATCGGGCTGGTATTAATTATCTATCTGGAGCAGTGGAGTGGGTATTAAGAATGCACAAAACGGAGGCACAGACCTATTTACTATATGATCGTACGCTGCTATTGCTAACTATGGGACTAGTTGGTATAGGTTTGGTAATGGTTATCTCTACATCTATGCCCATTGGTGTGCGACTATCGGAAGATCCGTTTTATTTCGCTAGGCGCTATGCGTTTTACCTTGGTCTGGCTGTTGTACTGTCACTGGTCACTCTTGGAATACCGATGGCTAGTTGGCAGCGCGGCAGCTCATTAATCTTACTTATTACCTTGATTATGCTGCTGTTAGTGCTCATTGCCGGCCAGTCAGTCAACGGCGCCGTTCGCTGGCTAGCACTCGGGCCGTGGCGTATCCAACCAGCAGAATTGTCCAAGCTAGCTTTATTTTGTTATTTAGCCAGTTATCTCGTACGCAAAGCAGAGGAAGTACGCACTAATTTCTGGGGTTTTTGCAAACCAATAGGAGTGATGGTGCTGCTGGCTATATTACTGCTAGCGCAGCCAGATCTTGGAACAGTATTGGTGCTATTTATCACTACCCTGGCGATGCTATTCCTAGCTGAAGCTAAAATATGGCAATTTTTACCGATTATTGGTACCGGTATTTTAGCAGTTATGTTACTTATTATAGCAAAACCGTACCGTAGACGACGCGTAACATCATTCTTAAACCCATGGGATGATCCTTTTGGCAGAGGTTACCAACTTACTAACTCACTAATAGCGTTTGGTCGTGGCGAGTTGTGGGGGCAAGGTCTTGGCAATTCGATACAAAAATTTGAATATCTAACTGAAGCCCATACCGACTTTATTTGCTCCATTTTAGGTGAAGAGTTAGGTTATTTCGGCGTGTTATTGGCGCTGCTGATGGTATTTTTAGTGGCGTTTCGTGCTATGTCCATCGGCCGTAAAGCACTAGCAATCAACCAAATATTTTCGGGTTTTCTAGCATGTTCTATCGGAATTTGGTTTAGTTTCCAGACTATGGTCAATGTAGGCGCCGCCGCTGGAATGCTTCCCACTAAAGGTTTGACACTGCCATTTATCAGTTACGGTGGCTCTAGCATGCTCATTATGTTAACGGCAATTGTACTTCTGATTAGAATAGATTTTGAAACACGCCTGGCAAAATTACAAGCGTTTGTAAGGTGACTACGATGAAGAAAAATAACATGCGGTTAATAGTGATGGCCGGGGGCACTGGCGGGCATGTGTTCCCAGGACTTTCGGTCGCTAATCACCTGATGGCACAGGGTTGGCAGGTTAGATGGCTCGGTACGGCCGATCGCATCGAAGCCAGTTTGGTACCGAAGTACGGCATTGACATCGACTTCATCCGCATTGGCGGCCTACGTGGTAAGAGTATAACAGCACAAATTATGGCACCGGCACACATCTTGCGTGCCTGGCTTCAAGCGCGGCGAATTATGTACGCCTGGAGGCCAAATGTGGTGTTAGGAATGGGTGGCTATGTTTCCGGACCAGGCGGTTTGGCTGCCTGGAGCTATGGCATCCCGGTGGTACTGCATGAACAGAATGGCATTGCCGGTTTAACTAACCGCGCCCTAGCAAAGATAGCGAGAAAAGTACTACAAGCTGTTCCCGGCGCATTCCCTCATGCTGATGTAGTGGGCAACCCGGTGCGACATACAGTAATAGCGCTACCGGAGCCAGAATTACGCTTTCGCGAACGCACTGGTCCTATTAGGGTCTTGGTGATAGGAGGTAGTCAAGGCGCTCAGTTACTGAATAAAACTATGCCAGCTGTCGCTGCCCGCTTAGCTGGTACCTTAACCATTTGGCATCAAGTTGGCAAAGGAGCGCTAACTGAAGTAAATCGGGTCTACGCTGCTACCGGACAGCAACATAAAGTGGTGGAATTTATTGAAGACATAGCAACAGCCTATGCCTGGGCGGATATTGTGGTTTGTCGAGCTGGTGCACTGACGGTGAGCGAAATTGCTGTTGCCGGTTTACCAGCGTTATTGATCCCTTTTACTCATAAAGATCGTCAGCAGTATTGGAATGCTAGGCTGTTGGATAAGGCCGGCGCGGCGACAATTATCGAGCAGCCAGCTTTTACAGCCGAGCTAGTTAGCAACGTTCTAGCAGGCTTGGATCGTACTATGTTGCTGACCATGGCGCAGCGCGCCAGGACTGCGGCTATTATTGACGCAACGGAGCGGGTTGCGCGCGAAGTGGTAGCTGCTGCGCACCACTAAACCTAAACATGACCATCGTAATTTATGAATGAAGTGATCAAACAACGTACTGTTAATATAACACCACTAGCTAAATTGCGAACTGTTGTTCTAAACATTAGAATTGGTGGTGCTGGTATGCGAGGGATCGCAGAATTACTAGTAAACTAGTGATATCAAATTATTTGAGCAAATCCAGCACCGAACGCGATGACACAGCTATTGACTAATCTTGTCGTACAAATTTATTTTAACCATCGTCCGTAGAATCTCCACAATGCGAGTGTGGTGGTGTATAGCACACTATTACCTCGATAACCCAGATTTTGGCTGCTATTATTTGATCAACGTCAATGGTAAAACCGGCGAAGTAATATTGGTAGCAGTTTTCGGCCACCATCCCACCAAAGTGAAAGCAAAAAATTAAAGCAGCACGCGCCAACTGGCAGGACAGTCTGATACTTCGCTAACGTTCTGTCATGTGGGTGGTGTGAATCTGTTGATCATGCTGGAAGTTTCTTCTGTCGGCGAAGCAGCGATTCCTGGTGCCGACAGTTACTTGCGCTGTGCATAAGCATAACTATACGTTGACGTGGTAAGGGGAATACTATGCAAGTGCAGCAATAAGCATATAGGTCTTAACAGACAAGGATTTAGTGTGAAGCAGGGGCGCTTGCACCGAAAATTACTCGTAAACTAGCGGATAGTCGGTTGCTGCAGTACGCTGGAACGATGAGGTAAGTTATACATCTGTTGTTTGACGGAAGTGGCCATTTGTTCAACGTTCCAGCGTCACATAGCTTTGCACGTTCTAGAAGTTTATCCAGTTTGTCGTCTCCAGCAGACTAAGAACGATAAAACTATATCAGCTGCGTGCGCTATTAATCTGGCTTAGCCAGTGGTTGGG
This sequence comes from Candidatus Moranella endobia PCIT, assembly GCF_000219175.1. Taxonomy (GTDB): domain Bacteria; phylum Pseudomonadota; class Gammaproteobacteria; order Enterobacterales; family Enterobacteriaceae; genus Moranella; species Moranella endobia. The sequence continues at coordinate 262,141 of NC_015735.1, forward strand.
TGACGGTTGATATCGAGCCGACAAATTCATTAGCAACAGAAGTTGGTATAGGCATAACAATAAATGATCAAGATGATGGATAAAAAATTAGTAGTAGGATTGGAGATTGGCACAGTTAAAGTAGCCGTGCTAGTAGGTGAAGTACTTGCTGATGGTCTGATGAATATTATCGGTGTCGGTAGTTGCCCATCTCGCGGCATGGACAAAGGTGGCGTTAAAGATTTGGAAGCAGTGGGAAAATGCGTGCAACAAGCTATCGATCAAGCAGAACTGATGGCAAACTGCCATATTTCATCAGTGTATCTTGCTCTATCTGGCAAACAGATTAGCTGCCAAAATGAAATAGGTATAGTACCTATTTCCGCAGCAGAAGTAACGCAAGAAGATGTAGAAAATGTGGTGCATACTGCTAAATCCGTACGAGTACGCGACGAGCACCGTATATTGCATGTAATTCCACAGGATTACGAGATTGATTACCAAGAAGGAATAAAAAACCCCGTTGGTTTGTCAGGAGTACGAATGCAAGCCAAAGTTCACCTGATTACCTGTCATCAGGATATGGCCAATAACATTATTAAAGCAGTGGAAAGTTGTGGGCTAACAGTTGACCAATTAATCTTTGCCGGTTTAGCATCAAGCTATGCGGTATTGACAGAAGATGAACGTGAATTGGGTGTATGCTTCGTGGATATAGGCGGTGGCACTATGGACATAACTGTATATACAGCCGGCGCGCTCCGCCACACGCGCGTAATTCCCTACGCCGGTAACTTGGTTACTAACGACATTGCTTATGCCTTTGGCACGTTGCCAATCGACGCTGAAGCAATTAAGGTTAATTACGGCTGCGCGTTGGGATCAGTTATCAATAATAACGAAAGCGTTGAAGTACCGAGTATCGGCGGACGACCGCCACGTAGCCTCCAGCGCCATACTCTGGCTGAGGTAATTGAGCCGCGTTATACCGAGCTGTTGAATCTAGTGAATGAGGAAATTTTGCAACTGCAGAGGCAGTTGCGTGCACAGGGAGTCAAGCACCATCTAGCAGCTGGCATTGTGCTTACCGGAGGTGCGGCGCAAATCGACGGCCTGGTAGACTGCGCACAGCAAGTATTCAATCATCAGGTGCGTATTGGCCAGCCGCTAAATATTAGCGGTATACCGAATTATGCGCAGGAGCCCTATTATTCGACTGCCATTGGGTTAATGCATTACGGTCAAGATTCATTAAATGGTAAATTGGAGATAGGAAAAAGAACGTCGGTTAGCAAATGGTTTAAACGTTTCAGTGAATGGCTACGCAAAGAATTTTAATGATGGTCAAATAATACAATACTAAAACAAGCTGATCTGAAACGCTTACGAAGCGCCCGGTCCAACATGGAGAAAATTATGTTTGAACATTTGGAATTAACTAACGATGCTGTTATTAAAGTAATTGGCATCGGAGGTGGCGGCAGCAACGCTGTCGAGCATATGGTACGCCAGCATATCGAAGGTGTTTGCTTCTTCGCAGTAAATACCGATGCACAAGCATTGCGTCAGACAACTGTTAGCCAGACCATTCAGATTGGCAGTGGTATTACTAAAGGATTAGGGGCAGGCGCGAATCCCGAAGTTGGCCGCCACTCAGCAGAAGAAGACCGTGAAAAACTTAGTGATGCCATTGAAGGCGCTGACATGGTGTTTATCGCCGCTGGTATGGGTGGGGGGACCGGTACGGGAGCAGCGCCGGTGGTTGCTGAAGTTGCAAAGGATCTGGGTATTCTTACTGTGGCAGTAATAACTAAGCCGTTTCACTTTGAAGGTAAAAAACGTATGGTGTTAGCAGAGCAAGGAATTGATGCCCTCTCTAAGCATGTTGACTCGCTTATCACTATTCCTAATGATAAGCTGCTGAAAGTCCTGGGTCGCGGTATTTCGCTGCTGGACGCATTCGGCGCTGCCAATGACGTACTAAAAGGAGCAGTACAGGGTATTGCTGGGCTTATCACTCGTCCTGGCTTGATGAACGTCGACTTTGCTGACGTTCGTACCGTCATGTCGGAAATGGGCTACGCCATAATGGGTTCAGGCGGGGCTTGCGGAGAAGATCGCGCCGAAGAAGCTGCTGACATGGCAATTTCTAGCCCACTGCTGGAAGATATTGATCTATCAGGCGCTAGAGGAGTCTTGGTGAATATTACTGCCGGCTTCGATCTACGGCTGGAAGAATTTGAGACCGTTGGTAACACTATTCGCGCTTTCGCTTCTGATAACGCCACAGTGGTAATAGGTACATCGCTAGATACGGATATGAACAACGAACTTCGCGTTACCGTCGTCGTGACCGGAATCGGCATGGATAACAACTCGGACATGACGTTATTAACCAAATTAACCAATAAGCAAAGTAGAAATTCTATCTTAGATAAAAACTACTACGTTCATCCGATAGGTACGTCTTCTATCGCTCAAAAAAAACAAACATTATCTAATGCGGTCAATGAACAACACTCCCATGGGACGAAAGAACCTGACTATTTGGATATTCCCGCTTTTCTTCGTAAACCGGCAGATTAGCTCGTTTCAGTAGTGATTAAACAGCGCACATTAAAACGTATTGTGCAAGCCACCGGTGTGGGGTTACACACTGGTAAAAAAGTCATCCTGACACTACTTCCTGCATCTGCAAATACTGGTGTTATCTATCGTCGAATCGATTTAAACCCACCAGTAGATTTTCTTGCAGACGCACGATTGGTGCGCGAAACTACGCTGTGCACCTGTTTGGTGAACGAGCATAATGTGTGTATTTCAACCGTTGAGCACTTGAACGCAGCGCTAGCCGGGTTAGGAATCGACAATATCATTGTTGAAGTAGATGCGCCGGAAATTCCAATCATGGACGGCAGCGCTAGCCCCTTCGTTTGTTTACTACTAGATGTTGGCATTGAGGAGCTAAATTGCGCCAAAAAGTTTTGGCGGATAAAAAAGCCGGTGCGTGTCGATAATGGGGAAAAATGGGCTCAGCTGACGCCGTATAATGGCTTTACACTAGATTTTACCATCGATTTCCAACATCCTGTGATTAATGCCAGCTCGCAAAATTATTTTCTAAATTTCTCCACCTATTCTTTCATTCTTCAGATAAGCCGCGCGCGCACTTTCGGTTTTATGCGCGATATCGAGTACCTGCAATCTATTGGCCTAGCACTAGGTGGTAGCTTCGATTGCGCGATTGTGGTCGATGAATACCGGGTGCTAAATGATGATGGTCTGCGCTTTGACGATGAATTTGTGCGTCATAAAATGCTCGATGCCATCGGTGACCTGTTTATGTGTGGCCATAATATCATTGGCGCATTTACCGCCTTCAAGTCTGGCCATGCTATGAATAACAAGCTGTTACAGGCAGTTTTTGCGAGTAAAGATAACAGTGAACTAGTGACCTTCGAGAACGAGGAGGCATTGCCGATGAAGTTCAACTTGACTTACTGATTTATGTTTATGGGCAGCGTTAGCCGTTAGTTTTCTCGTTCCTATAACTTTAACTGTAGTACTATCGGTACTATCTCTATCCGGCTAGTTTCGCGAGTAGTTCCAGCGTATTTTTTAATTTACCTTCGCTACGTGCAGCCACATGGCGAATAGAAATGGCACTATTTGCGCTCAAATAACGTGGTTTTTCAACAAGTTTTTGCGCGTTCAATTCTGGTGTTATTGCTAATCCAGGGTTAATTCTGATGTCGATAGACGACAATGATGGTAGAATTTGCGCTCTTAACACGGATAATAATTGATATTGTTCATATCGTAATCGTATCTGCCAACTGGCACTGGCAGTTTCTAACACCATTACACCCTGGCGTATATTGGCAACGCGACACCAGGGACGCAGTGGTACCGGCAGTAGAGCGTTGACCGTACGGTTAAGCTTCAGCAACATAATAGCCCGCTGCTGAATTTGCAATAGGGATGATACACGGCTAGTTTCTGTTGTCTCGAGAAACAGGCGGTAGATAGGAAACGGACGACTAGATCGCATAACACAACACTCCAACAGAATATATTATTGGTAATTAACTTAGTTAACGCCACGTTGGCTAAATTTATTATTTGCCACCTATTAGTGCTTGCTAGATGGCTAATACCATCTGCTGTAGTATCGCTAACCTGAGCGTAGTGGTATCATTCTGGCGGAGGCGGAACGGCAGGTAATATATAATCGCTCGCGGCCGTCTCGATATTAATTACTGTCGCTGCTATGATTAGATGTGAATAACAAGAACTATGCTAGCAAAATTACTTACCAAAATATTTGGTAGCCGTAACGATCGTATCATACGTTGTATGAACAAGATAGTGAACGTTATCAACCAAATGGAACCTGTGATGGCAACATTACGCAACGAACAGCTTTCGGCTAAAACCGTCGAATTCCGTGAGCGTATAATCAAAGGGGAAACTGACGATAGTCTTCTGCCGGAAGCATTCGCAGTAGTGCGAGAGGCCAGCAAACGCGTTTTTGGTATGCGTCATTTTGATGTGCAATTGATAGGCGGTATAGTGCTTCACAAGTGTTGCATCGCAGAAATGCGTACTGGTGAAGGTAAAACCTTGACTTCAACGTTGCCGGTTTACCTTAACGCCCTAAGCGGTAAAGGTGTGCATGTGGTTACAGTTAACGATTACCTGGCACAACGCGATGCAGCGAACAACCGTCCATTGTTTGATTTCTTGGGACTGAGTGTCGGAATCAACCTACCTTGTTTGCAGTTATCTGCCAAACGTGCCGCTTATGCCGCCGATATCACCTATGGTACCAACAACGAATACGGTTTTGATTATCTGCGCGATAATATGGCTTTTACTCAGGAAGATCGAGTGCAACGTCAATTAAATTACGCGCTGGTAGATGAAGTAGATTCCATACTAATTGATGAAGCCCGCACCCCCTTAATTATATCAGGCCAGGCGGAAGATAGCTCAGATCTGTATCGACAAGTTGATCAACTTATCCCAAATTTGATTCGCCAAGACAAAGAAGATTCCGATAGTTTTCAGGGAGAAGGTCACTTCTCGGTAGATGAGAAATTACGCCAGGTTACCCTGACCGAAAGAGGGTTAGTGTTGATTGAGGAGTTGCTAGTGACAGCTGGTCTCATGAAGGAGGGGGAAACGCTCTACTCACCAGCTAATATCATTCTAATGCATCATGTTAATGCCGCCCTGAGAGCTCACATGCTATTCGCCCGCGATGTAGATTACATCGTTAAAGATGGGACCATCATCGTTGTCGATGAACATACCGGACGTACCATGTCAAGTCGCCGATGGTCGGATGGGCTGCACCAAGCTATAGAGGCTAAAGAAAACGTGACGATCCAGAATGAAAACCAGACGCTGGCGTCCATTACTTTTCAGAACTACTTCCGCCTTTATGAGAAACTAGCTGGTATGACCGGAACTGCAGATACCGAAGCTTTTGAGTTTCGCTCCATCTATAAACTAGATACTATCGTTGTACCCACCAACCGTCCTATGATCCGTAAGGATTTGGCAGATCTGGTATACCTAACTGAAAATGAAAAAATCAACGCTATTATAGCGGACATACAATCCTGTACCAAGCGTGGTCAGCCAGTTCTAGTAGGTACCATGTCTATTGAAAAATCGGAGTTAGTTTCCGGTGATCTGAAGAAAGCCGGTATTCCACATCAAATACTAAACGCCAAATTCCACGCTATGGAGGCAGATATTATCGCCCAGGCTGGCCAACCTGGTGCGGTAACCATTGCCACCAATATGGCTGGACGCGGTACCGATATCTTGCTTGGCGGCAGTTGGCAGGCGGAAATAGCAGCCCTAGAAACACCAGAACAGCATAAAATAGACGCTATTAAGAAAGCTTGGCAGCACCGCCATAAGGCAGTTGTGGCAGCTGGCGGCCTGCATATCATCGGTACCGAACGTCATGAAGCACGTCGAATAGATAATCAGTTGCGCGGTCGTTCTGGCCGCCAGGGAGATACTGGTTCATCCCGTTTTTATCTGTCGATGGAAGATACTCTGATGCGTATTTTCGCGTCAGCTCGATTCTCGAGTATTATGCGAACACTTGGTATTAAACCTGGCGAAGCAATAGAACATCCTTGGGTCAATAAGGCAATTGCTAATGCCCAGCGTAAGGTAGAACATCGTAACTTTGATATACGTAAGCAACTATTAGAATATGATGACGTTGCTAACGATCAGCGCCAGGCAATCTACACCCAGCGCCGCGAACTTCTTGACGTCGTTGATATTAGCGAGACCATCAAAATCATCCGCGCAGATGTGCTGAAAAAAACGTTAGATCACTACATCCCGAATGACCTGGAAGAAAAGTGGGATATGCTTAGCTTAGAGAAGTGCTTGCAGGATGATTTTGATTTAAATATACCTATTGCCAAATATTTGGAAAATGAGCTGTACCAGCATACAGGTACACTGGGCGAGTACGTGCTTGAGCATCTTATGGTGCAGTATCAACTGAAGGAAGAGATCGTTGGTAGCAACATCATGCGTAATTTCGAGAAGAGCGTTATGTTGCAAACACTAGATTCACTGTGGAAAGAACATCTAGCAGCAATGGAATACTTGCGTCAGGGCATCCATCTACGCGGCTATGCGCAAATAGATCCGAAACAAGAATACAAGCGCGAAGCTTTTACAATGTTCGCCAATATGCTGGAATTGCTGAAATATGAAGTGATCAGCACCCTAAGCAAGGTACAGGTGCGCCGGCCGGAAGATGCAGTTGCACTCAGCAACTGTGCAAAAGAGGATGAAAGGCTATACAGCCGCAGCTAAGCAAAAATGCAAAGGTAGAAGAACTAACTCTAGTTGTAGGAGGACAGCCAGCCGCATATTTTGGCGCAATAAACCTTTTTTTTACTGTTACCCAAAATTTGGCACTGTGGCTGGCGGCACAGTGCAAGTGCAATTGTGCCTATACCCCACTAGGCAGAAATATTGCCTTCTGACGTTTCATCAGAGGTGTCTGTCTTACCTGACATCCGTGCTAGAAACTCATATTTTTGCTGTAATTCTTTTTCCGTCGATTTATGCAAAGTGGCAGCGATGTCCGGCTGTTTAATATTAAGTAGGCGGAAACGCTGCTCGTTAAGCAGCGTAGCAGCAAGATTGCTTGAGGGCGGACGTGAATTTAGCATTAGTGGTAATTTTCCTTTATCCCTGAAACGGGGATCGAAGCGGTATAATGGCCAGAAGCCAGTGGCTGTAAGTTGTTGCATTTGAGTATGGCTAAGCGCAAGATCATAGCCATGCGCTTCGCAGGGGCTATAGGCGATAATCAAAGATGGTCCTGGATATGATTCGGCTTCTTGAATGGCTTTTACAGTACCATTAAACTGTGCTCCTAAGGAAATTTGCGCTACATAAACATGACCATACATCATCATGCTAACGCCAAGATCTTTGCTTGCCTTGCGTTTGCCTTGTTCACAGAATTTGGTAACTGCGCCTAGCGGTGTTGCTTTAGATTGTTGTCCACCAGAATTGGAATAACATTGAGTATCCAGCACTAGTACATTGACGTTTTCAGTCATGCTCATTACATGGTCCAGACCGCCAAAACCAATATCATATGCCCACCCGTCGCCTCCAATCAACCAGATAGATTTATCCACTAAATAATTAGCATCCTGCTTCAACTGACGTACAGAGGCATCATCCGAATTACCTAGCAGATCGCGTAATTCACTGATTTGCCGCCGTCGTTCTTCCACAGGTATATTGGAGGTACGCAACTCAGAAACAAGAGTTTCTGGCAGTAACCCTTTATGTATATCTAGCAGGCGCAATACTCGCCGGCGGTGCTGATCCAAAGTTAGGCGAAAGCCCAGGCCAAATTCAGCATTATCCTCAAACAAAGAATTAGCCCAGGCTGGCCCGCGGCCTTTTGCGTTTGTAGTATATGGTGTTGTTGGTAGGTTACCGCCATAGATAGAAGAGCAGCCGGTGGCATTAGCGATCAGTAAACGGTCCCCATAAAGCTGAGTTAGCAGCTTAATATATGGAGTTTCGCCACAACCCGAACAGGCGCCAGAGTATTCGAAAAGAGGGGTAATTAGTTGTGATGTGCGGAGATCAATTTTTGCCAGCATACGGGTATCAATTTCAGGTAGGCTAAGAAAGAAATCATAATTGATTTTCTCTGTTTCTAAATGCGCTAGCCGCGATGCCATATTAATGGCTTTTATTTTAGGTTGTTGTCTATCTTTAGCTGGACATACTTCGACACACAACTGGCAGCCAGTACAGTCTTCTGGCGCAACTTGGAGTACATACTTATGGCCGCGCATATTGCGGGATTTTACTTCTAGGCATGACATGCTTGGCGGCGCTTTATCTAATGTCTGCGGCGGAACGACTTTAGCGCGAATAGCGGCGTGGGGACAGGCAGCCACGCAATAGTTGCACTGGGTACATAACGATGGTTCCCACAGTGGTATTTTTTCGGCGATATTGCGTTTTTCCCATTGCGTGGTGCTAATTGGCCAGCTTCCATCTGGTGGCAATGCTGAAACTGGCAGTGCGTCACCTAAACCTGCGAGCATAGCGGCGGTAACGAATTTGACAAAATTAGGCGCCGCTTCTGATACTACCGGTGGGCGCAAGTGACTTGCTGTTTCGACTGCTTTGAGCGGTACTTGAAATAAAGCATCGCTAGTCGCAGCTAGTGCCTGCCAATTAGACCTTATCAGTTCTTGTCCCTTACTACTGCTATAGTTTGTAACCACTGCTTGTCGCAGGGCACTTAACGTCTGATCCGGCGGTAAAATACCAGACAGCTGGAAGAAAGCCATTTGCATAACAGTGTTAATACGTGTCTGAAGCTTATATTTGCTGGCTATCTGCTGGGCGTTGATTACATAAAAACGTGCCTTGCGCTCATTTAGTATTGCCTGCACCTCTCTGGGGAGTAAAGACCAGATTTCGTTGGCATCTTTAGGTGTATTCATGAGGAAAATACCGCCGGTCCGCAGGTGTTCTACAATGTGATACTTTTCGATAAATTGCGATTGGTGGCAACCAATAAAATCTGCCTGGCCAACTAAATAGGCCGCATGAATTGGTTTCTTGCTGACCCTAAGATGAGACACGGTTAATCCACCAGCTTTCTTTGAATCGTAAACAAAATAGCCCTGGGTGAAATGCGGCGTCATATTGCCGATGATCTTTATAGAGTTTTTGGTTGCCGAGACCGATCCATCGCCGCCCAAACCGTAAAACAGTGCTTCCAAAAGGAAACTACGCGGCCGCGTTGCTTTGGTTAATGGCAACGAAAGATGGGTAACATCATCATAAATGCCGACAGTAAAACGCGGCCGCGGTGCTACCTGCGCTAACTCGTTAAATATCGCCAATACACACGGTGGATCGAACTCTTTGGAAGATAGACCAAATCGGCCGCCGATGGTCAGTGGTAGTTTATTTATTTCGCCCCGGCTGTAGGCTTCCGCTAGTGTAGTTGTAACTTCAAGATATAGCGGTTCCGCCTGTGCTCCTGGCTCCTTGGTTCGGTCTAGCACCGCAATAGATTTTACCGCTTGGGGCATAATTTCTAGCAGATGGCTAGCAGAAAATGGCCTGAACAGTCGTACTTTGATTAATCCTACTTTTTCACCGTTGGCTAGCAATGTATCAATAACTTCTTCACAGGTACCAGCAGCTGATCCCATAACGATAATTATACGATCGGCATGAAGATGGCCATAATATTCAAAAGGCTTATAGTGCCTGCCGGTGGCAGTAGCGAAGGCATCCATTGCTTGCTCCATCTTGCGATAAGCATTGTTATACCATGGGTTGGTAGCTTCCCTTGACTGGAAATAGGTATCTGGATTAGCGGCCGTGCCGCGCATCATAGGCTTATCCGGTGTTAGCGCGCGGGAACGGTGGGCGTTGATAGCAGCCTGGGGCAAGATTGATTGCAAAATATCGTCAGACAGAGGCGTAATTTTGTTCAGTTCATGGGAAGTGCGGAAACCGTCAAAAAAATGAATGAAGGGCAAACGACTGTTCAGACTGGCAACCTGAGCAATAAGCGCGAAATCTTGCGCTTCCTGGACATTATTAGCGCACAGCATAGCGCAGCCGGTCTGGCGCACTGCCATAACATCTGAGTGATCGCAAAAAATAGATAGCGCATGGGTCGCGATGGTGCGTGATGCCACATGCAGTACAAAGGGAATAAGCTGGCCTGCCAGCTTATAAAGCGTCGGGATCATCAGCAATAATCCCTGTGAAGACGTGAAAGAAGTAGCCAGCGCACCGGTTTGTAGCGCACCGTGCACAGTGGCTATGGCGCCGGCTTCGGATTGCATCTCCACCACCCGGGGTATGTCACCCCATATATTTGGAGTACCGCTCTCTGACCAGTTATTAGCCTGCTCGGCCATAGTTGAGCTCGGGGTAATAGGGTAAATAGCGATAACTTCATTAATACGGTAGGCAACCGAGGCAACTGCATTGTTACCGTCTGTAGTGATCATGAGTGCCTTGATCCTTGATTGAGATAATAGCCGTTAACTTATGGTCTAATTATGACTTGTCGCACATATAACAACAATAACTGTAGTGAATGTTAGTAGTGGTTAGTAAAATTATACTAGGCGAAAGGTTCGTACTTGACCAATAATAAACTTACAACTGACAAAACTATTTGTCAGACTATGTCTAGTTATCCTAATCATCTTAAGTGAACAAGTGGCTGGTTGGTAGAATGAATTTTAAGCAAACTAACTAAAATAGTTGTCAATTCAAGCTGATATACTGTGCGTGTAACGCCGCGCGGGAAAACCTGTGGGTAAAAATACCATCGCCTATATTTGAACTATTCAGGCCTAGTTAATTAACGTTAGTTAATTTGTATGTAATTACTAGTCCAGTCCAATTTGGGTAAATATCAACCAACTTGCTTAGGTAATTAAGTGAGTTGCTCAGATCATTTAGTCAAGATTAAATAAGGGGTTTAACAATGACTGTAATTAAAATGACCGATCTTGATCTTTCTGGTAAACGTGTTTTTATCCGTTCCGATCTTAATGTGCCGGTTAAAAACGGGCAAGTAACTTCTGATGCGCGCATATTAGCCTCTCTACCAACTATTGAAGTAGCAATGAAACAGGGCGCGCAAGTCATGGTAACATCCCATCTAGGCCGCCCGAACGAAGGAGAATACAATGCAGAGTTTTCTCTGCAGCCAGTAGTAGATTATTTAGCAAAAAAATTGTGCTACCCGGTCCGTCTTTACAAAAATTACCTCGATGGTGTGGATATTGCCGCCGGTGAACTAGTGGTGTTAGAAAACGTGCGCTTTAACAAGGGCGAACATAATGATGACGAAGCTCTAGCAAAGAAATACGCTGCGTTGTGTGACGTGTTCGTTATGGATGCTTTTGGTACAGCCCATCGCGCTCAAGCTTCCACTCACGGTATAGGTAAATTCGCACCAGTAGCGTGCTCCGGTCCATTACTATTAAATGAACTAGAGGCGTTAGGCAAGGCACTTGATCAACCGGCACGACCAATGGTAGCAATCGTTGGTGGCTCAAAAGTTTCAACTAAGCTGGTCGTTCTGGACTCGCTGTTGAAAATAGCAGATCAGATCATAGTCGGCGGTGGCATTGCGAATACCTTTTTGGCAGCGCAGGGATATAATGTCGGCCAATCGAGATACGAGACAAAACTTATTCCTGAAGCTAAACGTCTGCTAAACATAGGCAATATAAACGTACCAACAGATGTCTATGTGACCACAGATTGTTCTGAAACAGCTACCGCGACACTAAAATCAGTCAGCGATATTCAGGACAATGAGTATATACTCGATCTCGGTAAGATCTCAGTCGCGAGGCTAACAAACATTATAAAAGATGCCAAAACTATTCTTTGGAATGGCCCAGTAGGCGTATTTGAGTTTGCCAATTTCCGTCAAGGCACTGAGTTGGTGGCACGTGCTATTGCAAACAGTGAAGCTTTCTCTATCGCGGGCGGGGGTGATACTCTAGCAGTTATTGACCTGTTTGGCCTTGCCAAGCAAATCTCCTATGTTTCTACTGGTGGTGGCGCTTTCCTAGCCTTTATAGAAGGTAAAAAACTACCAGCAGTAGTCATGCTTAATGCTGCAAGAAGAACGAGTGAAAAGTTAATTAAGCTGGTGGCTTATCCACAAACAGCAAAAAGTTAATCTTAAATAAAATTAAACAAAACAGGACAAAATAATATGCCAAAAATTTTTGATCTGGTGAAACCAGGAGTCATCACCGGTAATAACGTTCAGAAAGTGTTTGCTGTGGCAAAAGCCAATAAATTTGCTCTGCCAGCCGTCAATTGTGTTGGTACAGATTCCATTAATGCCGCGTTGGAAGCGGCTACTAAAATGCGGGCGCCAATTATAGTGCAGTTTTCCAACGGCGGTGCCGCGTTTATTGCCGGTAAAGGATTAAATACTACAGGTCAGATTGGTGCGGTTCTAGGTGCAGTTTCCGGTGCACAGCATGTGCATCATATAGCGGAATATTACGGAATTCCAGTTATCCTACATACCGATCATTGCACAAAAAAGTTACTACCTTGGCTAGACGGGCTACTCGAAGCTGGGGAAAAACATTATGCCGATACTGGCAAGCCGCTTTTCTCCTCCCACATGATCGATTTATCTGAGGAAGTGTTAGAAGAAAATATTGAAATAAGCGCCAACTATCTCAGACGGATGGCAAAAATGGATATGACACTGGAAATCGAGCTTGGTTGCACTGGCGGTGAAGAAGACGGAGTGGATAATAGCCATTTGAATAAATCAGCGCTGTATACTCAGCCGGAAGATGTCGCTTATGCTTATGAAAAACTACATGCTATCAGTCCAAGGTTTACTATTGCAGTTGCTTTTGGTAATGTTCACGGTGTGTATAAGCCTGGGAACGTTAAGCTAACACCTAAATTACTGAATAAGTCACAGAAATACGTTTCGGCAACCTTTGGTTTACCAGAAAGTTCTTTGAATTTAGTTTTTCATGGTGGTTCTGGCTCTTCGGCGGCAGAAATAACGGAAGCAATTAGTTACGGTGTTGTAAAAATGAACATTGATACTGATACCCAGTGGGCAACCTGGGAAGGTATTCTAAAATATTATCAGAATCACGAAGATTATCTACAGTCTCAGCTAGGAAACCCAGCAGGTGCCGATAAACCTAACAAAAAGTTCTACGACCCGCGCATGTGGATCCGTGCTGGTCAGGAATCCATGGCAAAGCGCCTGAAACTTGCTTTTAAGGAACTAAACGCGATCGACGTACTGTAGGTATAGCACAACCTTCAAAACCATTTTTACTCACTAAAAGTGAGTCGGTCATTTAATAATTATTGTAATTTCCATGTAATAAATATTAAGTGAAACAACTGACACTATATTAGTGTCAGTTACTCAAATCAATATTAAAACTTGCTGGAGTAGCTTTTGCTAAGCTGCCAAAATAATTGGGAGCGATCTTGCTAGTCGAACATGGCAATATTATTGCCTTCGATTTTGGTACGATGAGTATCGGAGTGGCTATTGGCCAATTTGTAACCTGCACTGCACAACCGCTAACAACGGTTCAGGTCCGCGATGGTACCCCAAGATGGCAACAGATTGAAAAACTACTGAAAGAATGGTTACCGAATCTAGTAGTGGTGGGATTACCGCTGAATATGGATGGCAGTGATCAACCGCTGACTGTACGAGCATGCAAGTTCGCCAAACGACTACATGGTAGATTTGGCGTTAAGGTTGTTCTGCATGATGAACGACTCAGCACAGTCGCTGCCCGTGCCATACTATTTGAGCGTAGCGGCTACAGAGCGCTAGAGAATAGGCAAGTTAACGCTAGTTCAGCAGCCATCATTCTTGAAAGTTGGTTGGAACAAGTTCGCCAATAAAAACCTATTGGCTAATAAGGTACCAAATTTGTGTTTGCGTGCGGTACCGCGCATCAATCAGTATAAACAACAAGTGTCTATTATTTTATTGTAGATGTTGGCCCTTGTTGGACTTGAACCAACGACCAAGCGATTATGAGTCGCTTGCTCTAACCACTGAGCTAAAGGGCCACGCAAGCAACCATTATACATAATGTAACAAATTTGGTCTATAGTTATCCTTGCAAGCTGTATCTTTTATCGCCGTTTTAGTAAACACGTCAAGATCAGGCGCTAAATTCATTAGTAGGTAGGGCTACTGGCTAAGCTTTGTAACCTTCATCCTTGGTTGGTGTTGATTTAATATCATGCATGCCGTGCTACAGCGCATGTCAAACTAAAATTCATAGTAATTAATCTTCCAGGAAGCTTCGTAAGACCTCAGACCGGCTTGGATGACGCAATTTACGCAATGCTTTTGCTTCGATCTGACGAATACGTTCGCGGGTTACGTCAAACTGTTTGCCCACCTCTTCCAGAGTGTGGTCGTTAGTCATACCGATCCCAAAACGCATACGTAAAACCTTGGCTTCGCGCGCAGTTAGACCGGCCAATACCTCCTTGGTCGCTGACCTTAGGCTATCTAATGTAGCAGAATCTAGCGGCATCTCGATGGTATTATCTTCGATAAAATCCCCTAAATGAGAATCTTCATCGTCGCCAATAGGCGTTTCCATAGAGATAGGTTCTTTGGCAATTTTCAGTACCTTATGGATTTTATCTTCTGACATCAGCATACGTTCTGCCAGTTCTTCTGGTGTTGGTTCTCTTCCAGTTTCTTGTAGCATCTGACGGGAGATACGGTTGAGCTTATTAATAGTTTCAATCATATGCACCGGGATACGTATGGTACGCGCCTGGTCAGCAATAGAGCGGGTGATAGCTTGGCGGATCCACCAGGTAGCATAAGTAGAAAACTTGTAGCCTCGGCGGTATTCAAATTTGTCCACCGCCTTCATTAACCCAATATTACCCTCTTGGATCAGATCAAGGAACTGCAGACCGCGGTTAGTGTATTTTTTCGCGATAGAAATAACTAAACGTAGATTAGCCTCAACCATATCTTTTTTTGCGCGTCTTGCCTTTGCTTCGCCAATCGACATACGGCGGTTAATATCCTTCACTTGCTCGATAGTCAGACCGGTTTCTTCTTCAATCTGGCGCAGTTTATTTAGGCTACGATATACGTCATTATCTACTGCTTGTAGTTTTTCAGACCAGGGCTGGTTCATTGCCAAAGCAGCCTTGAACCAGGTTTCGCTGGTCTCATTACCAGTAAACAACGTGATGAAGTTTTTTTTTGGCATCTTACTAATATCGACACATAGCTTCATAATTACGCGTTCCTGGGTACGCACGCGCGTCATCATAGCACGCATGTTGTTTACCAGGTAATCGAACAGTTTCGGTATTAGTCGAAACTGTTTGAAAACAGTAGAAAGCTTCATAAGCTCTGCGGCCGATTTAGTATGGTTGCGGCCGTTGGTTTTGATTACCTTACGAGTCATCTCATACTGTTCACGCAGTTCGACAAATTTCTGGCGTGCTAGACCAGGGTCAATGCTATTATCATCTTCCTTGCTTGCTTCGTCGTGCTCTTCTTCATCGGTTATTTCGTTAGTTGCAAGTTCAGATCGAACATTGGTAGGAGCAAGCATCATCTCTTCTACAACAGAAGAATCAACAAATCCAGTGATGAGATCGGATAAGCGGGCCTCGCCTGCCTCAACGCGGTCGTACTGTTCAAGTAGGTAGCTTATAGCCTTAAGATACTCGGCAACCGAGCACTGAACCTGATTGATGCCATCTTCTATACGTTTAGCAATATCGATCTCTCCTTCGCGGGTTAGCAGCTCTACAGTACCCATTTCGCGCATATACATGCGCACTGGGTCGGTAGTGCGTCCAATTTCGGATTCTACGCTAGATAGAACTTGTGCCGCCGCCTCGACTGCATCTTCGTCTGTATCAGGGTTTGTATCCGCTAGTAACAGTAGGTCATCGGCGTCGGGTGCTTCTTCCATCACCCGAATACCCATATCATTTATCATCTGAATGATATCTTCGATCTGATCGGAGTCAACTATATCATCCGGTAAATGGTCATTGACCTCGGCAAAGGTCAAATATCCTTGCTCTTTACCATGTGTGACAAGCAGTTTTAACTGTGACTGTTGGTTTTGCTCCATAAGAGGTATCCATACTTCAGAGTAAAATTCAGTGTTGGCTGGTACAAGCTATAACCAACCACATATCTGGAATTTATTTCGCACTGTAGTCCAAAAATATACTACACAAGGTAGTTCCCTGGTAATAGATTAGGCATTAGATTTGTCAGTTTTTTTTCGCCATAGCCTGATTCAGCGACCACATTTCCCGGCGTTCTTCGGTAGTTAGGCCGTGGGTTCGGTCGCGGGCGATAAGTGTTTCCTGGCGGTGTGCAAGTATGGATTCGTAAAAATTTGCCAGTGCATCGACAAATATCGAATCTATTACCTCGCCAGTAATCATGTGGTTCCAGGTTGCCAAAGTTTCAAGTTGGTAGTATGATTTATTATCACGGTAATACTCAAGTAATTGTCCGGTTGTTAGTCCAGGATGAGACTTGCAATTTTGCACTAACTCGATAAATAGTGGTAAGCCAGGTTTGCTGATGTGCTCTAAACCGTGGACAATTGGTACTAGTTCAGCAAGCCGGGGATTCTGCACTAGTAATCCTATCAGGATACGCATAGTTGTACATTTGATACGTATTTTTTTGGTACTATTATTTTTTAGTACCGCCTTCGGTAACAGTTTATCCCAATAATTGTCGTCGAGTATTCCCAGTTTATTACCGAGCTGCTGGCGCAGATAGAAACGTAATGTTTCACCCGGTACTTTACTGATCAGTGGTAACGCCAACCGGCTGAGTTTGGCGCGGCCTTCAATGCTGCTCAAATCAACCTGCGGTATGAGCGTTTCAAATAAAAACTTCGATAGCGGTTTCGCTTGTGCAATGTGCTGTTCAAACGCCTCTTTGCCAATTTTACGTATCATGGTATCGGGATCTTCGCCTTCTGGCAGAAACATAAAACACAACTGGCGGCCGTCTATCAAAGATGGTAACGAGTTTTTCAGGGCGCGCCAAGCTGCTTCCCTACCGGCACTATCACCGTCATAACAGAAGATAACCCTATCGGTGGCACGATATAGCAGTTGAATATGGTCAGTAGTTATCGCAGTACCCAACGATGCTACAGCATAGTCGATACCAAACTGCGCCAGCGCCACAACGTCCATATAGCCTTCGACCACAAGTAGCCGTAATAATTGCATATTCTGTCGTTGTGCTTCATATAAACCGTACAGTTGGCGACCTTTATGGAAAATGACGGTTTCAGGCGAATTAATATACTTTGGCTGCCCATTGTCTAAGATCCTCCCGCCGAAGGCGACCACACGGCCACGTTTGTCGCGGATTGGAAACATTATGCGTTCACGAAAACGATCGTAGGTTCTGCCATAATCGTTTACCACCAGCATACCAGCGTCATTGAGATCAGCACGATCTTGAGACGAATTACCGAAACGCTTAATAACGTTATACCAGCCTGGAGGCGCAAAGCCGATAGCAAAAGACTTAGTTATCGCTTCATTTAGCCCACGATGTTGCAAATATTGGTTAGCTTTATTGGCAGTTTTTGATTGTAAAACCTGCTGGTAAAATTCACTAAGCTGTTCCATGAGCTGATACAGACTTGGTCGCTGATCACGCCTATTATTATTCTGGAATGAGCAGATTTCCTCCGGTATTTCTAGTCCATACTGGGCGGCAAGTTCTTCGATAGTTTCGATAAACTCCAGGCGGTCGTAATTCATCAAAAAATCTATGGCATTGCCATGAGCGCCGCAGCCGAAACAATGAAAAAACTGTTTTTCACCATGCACAGTAAAAGAAGGATTGTTATCATGATGGAATGGACAGCAGGCTTTAAAGCTATTGCCCTGCTTATGAAGTTTTACCCGCTTACTGATCAGATCGACGATGTCGATACGCGCTAACAGGTTGTTGATAAATATGCGTGGTATTTTGCCAGCCATAAGCTCTATCAGTTGAATATCTTCACTAGGCCGTACTGTTCTGTCCGCAATACTTGCGGACAGAACAGTACGGCCTTAGTCTTTCAAGGTTCAATCTATGGATTACTTTAAGTGCTATACTGCTTACCTGGCAAGCAATACCGAATGGTACGGCGCGCGTGAACGCGCGCTAATTTCTTTGCATGACGCTTAATTGCAGCTGATTTAGCACGCTTACGTTCAGTAGTTGGTTTTTCATAAAATTCGCGCCGCCGAACCTCAGACAATACACCTGCTTTTTCACAGGAACGCTTGAAACGACGCAATGCTACATCGAAAGGCTCGTTTTCACGCACTTTAACTACAGGCATATGCCTATCACCTCGATAAAATTCAGATATTGTAACTAACCTATGTCCTTATGTCAGTTTCTGCAAAATATTGTTTTTCGAATTCTACTGTACACCTACAAGCTTTGTAAAGCATTGCCTTCTCTTTTATCTTTATATACTCTCAAGATGGCACACAATATGTGCAAAAATATTTGCGCTTGATAAGTTATGGCTTAATAAAGCCAATAAATTTGGACGTCAAATTGCACTTTAAAACTTAACTAAAGCCTAATATCAGTACAGAGTATATCATAATAGACTGTACACAGAAAAAAAAGGTGGTAGTGATTTTATGCGAGTATTGGGTATTGAAACATCATGCGATGACACTGGGGTGGCTATTTACGATCAACAGCAAGGATTACTGGCTAATCAACTATATAGCCAGGGGGAAATGCACTCAGATTATGGAGGGGTGGTGCCAGAACTTGCTTCCCGTGATCATGTACGCAAAACAATTCCACTGATTCAGGCAGCGCTAGCGCAGTCAGGACTACCGGCGTCGGAGATTTATGGAGTGGCCTACACTGCTGGACCAGGACTAGTCGGTGCGTTGATGGTAGGTGCCACTATAGGGCGTGCGTTGGCCTATGCTTGGAAGGTTCCAGCTGTCGCCGTGCATCATATAGAAGGGCATCTGTTGGCGCCTATGCTGGAGGACAATCCACCAGCGTTCCCGTTCTTGGCACTGTTAGTTTCCGGCGGTCATACCCAGCTAATCGCTGTTACTGGTATCGGAAAATATCGACTGCTGGGAGAATCCCTTGACGATGCCGCCGGCGAAGCATTCGATAAAACCGCTAAGCTATTAGGATTGGATTATCCTGGCGGGCCTATGCTAGCGCGGCTAGCGCAGCAGGGCGTGCCAGGACGTTATACTTTTCCCCGCCCGATGACTGACCGGCCGGGGCTAGCATTTAGTTTCTCCGGTTTAAAAACCTTTGTCGCCAAAACTATTAGCACTTGCGCAAATGATCACCAAACGCGCGCAGACGTCGCGCGCGCATTTGAGGACGCAGTAGTAGATACGTTAATGCTAAAATGCCAGCGCGCGCTTGATATTACTTGTTTCAAGCGATTAGTAATTGCCGGAGGCGTCAGCGCCAATCAAGCACTGCGCGTCAGCCTAGATAGAATGATGCGGCAAAGAAACGGAGAAATATTTTATGCTCGTCCTGAGTTTTGTACTGATAATGGCGCGATGATCGCTTATGCTGGCATGGTGCGACTACAACAGAATGGGACTAGGACAGATCTGGCAGTGTCAGTACGGCCGCGCTGGCCCCTGGATGAAGGGTTAACATTTGATGTCTGATTTATAAACCCTATCGATCTATCAGGTGATCGATGGACTGTAATTCAATATGTATGCGAGTTATGTAACCCTGGATACATATTGACCAGAGCGCGTATTTACGCGAATAACTTCACCAATCTGAACAAATAGTGGTACTTTCACTACCGTACCGGTAATTAGCGTGGCTAATTTTACGCCAGTACCGAAGGTATCGCCTTTCAATCCAGGATCAGTTGCGGTTATTTCTAGCTCAACGAAATTAGGAGGAGTAACGATTATTGGTTTATCATTCCATAAAGTCAGTACACATTTCGACTGTTCCACCAGCCATTTCGCGTTATCGCTAACGGCTTTAGCATCCGCGGCCAGTTGTTCAAAGTTTTTTTGATTTATGAAATACCAGAACTCACCATCTTTGTACAAATAAACTAGGTTAATATCGATAATATTGGCAGCCTCAACCGAGTCACCAGATTTAAATACCTTGTCCAGTACTTTATCTGAAACTAATGTGCGTAAACGTACCCTGCTAAACGCCTGGCCTTTTCCTGGCTTTACAAATTTATGATCAATTATCAAGCATGGCTCACCATCAAGTATAATTTTGAGACCAGAACGCAATTCATTTGTATTATAATAACCCATGGTAGTTATCCTCAGTATCAACAGAAGCATCAACAGATAACTTAAAAAGTATCTACATATTATATACTAATTACGTACTACTGAGATATTGCACCGGCTAACTGGAAAGATTAAGCTGTTGGCACTTAAGATATAGATGTACTTAGTAACTATTGCTAACTGTTAATTAATTTTACGTTGTGTGATATTTTTGATCAAAAGTTAATGCGACTGAAGACTGATATCGACCACGATCGCTTCATTAGCATACATAATCATCTGTATAATATGCTGCTATATATCATAGATATCTTGGCGCAGATGCGCTATCTGTATGAAAAAACTGAAAAAAAATAGTTGTACTTTGGTGATTTTGATTGGTTAATTTAACGTTCATTACAGGGAGATAACCTCTTTATGGCCGATAAGTTCCAAATTTTGCTTTTAAATGGACCGAACCTAAATTTGCTTGGTACCCGCGAACCAGAAAAATATGGTCAGATCAAGCTAACCGAAATAATTGCTAACTTAAGCATACTAGCAGGCAGTCTGGGAGCAAAAATCAGCCATGTTCAGTCTAATGCTGAACACGTTCTGATCGACCATATCCATCAGGCGCATGGTAATACCGATTATATAGTAATCAACCCAGCAGCGCTTACCCATACTAGCATAGCCCTACGTGATGCGCTGTTAGCGGTAAAGATCCCGTTCATTGAAATTCATCTATCCAATGTGCATGCTCGGGAACATTTCCGGCATCAATCCTATTTGTCCGATATTGCGGTGGGTGTAATATGCGGTCTTGGTGCCGATGGGTATAGTTTTGCTTTACAGACGGCAGTTAAACGCTTGTTAACCTCTACTTAATTCGAGCATGGGACCCAACTAATGGATCTTCGTAAGATCAAAAAACTGATTGAACTAATTGAAAAATCTGGCATTGCTACTTTGGAAATCTCTGAGGGTGAAGAATCGATTCGTATTAATCGTGCTCTGATGCAACAGACCTATCTGCCACAGACTAATATCTCTGCAGGGCAGCAGTCGTCTACTACCCCAGTAACCTTATCGGCGACAACGAGCGGTCACCTTGTGCGTTCGCCCATGGTTGGCATATTCTACCGAACCCCCAGTCCTGATGCCAAATCTTTCGTAGAGGTTGGTCAGAAGGTCGACGTTGGCGATACTATTTGTATTATTGAAGCGATGAAAATAATGAACCAGATTGCATCGGACAAAAAAGGCGTGGTAAAAGCTATTTTACGGGAAAATGGTCAACTAGTTGAATTTGATGAACCACTAATAGTAATTGAATAACTAGGTTCAACTAATTTCTGGCGTATTTTATTAAAAAGTTTGCGACAAATATTTACCGTAATTCTGATCGGTATTCAATTTTACATTGAAAATAATAAACTTTTCTTACTAAATTTAGCAACAGCTATTACTTTCAGCTCAGCTGAGCTGAAAAAAATAACAAAAAAATAGCATTGCATTAATTGGCAATATAAATATTATCTAGCAGAAACAATTTGCTTCCTAGTGTTACAGGGGAATGCAATTACGTCTACTAACAAATTTTAGATGGCTGTACAAGCAAAATACTGTTAATTACTAACTCATTGATCAAGATAGGTAACAGCAAAACTAGGTAAAAATAGTTGAATAATGTTACTGTTACATACATAGCTGCATGAGCATATGACGCACCATGATCAGTGCCGTATAAAATATTCGTCGCTTTATGGCAATTTGCTATTCCCAGGAGGAAAACATGGATTGGCAAAAGTTTAGCGATATTAGGGTCAGTGATTTAGATAAAATCGTAATCGCAAACCGCGGTGAAATTGCATTGCGTATTCTGCGAGCGTGCAAAGAACTAGGTATCAAAGCAGTGGCAGTACACTCTACCGCTGACCGTAACCTAAAGCATGTGCTGCTTGCTGATGAGACAATATGTATTGGTCCCCCGCCTTCTGAAAAAAGTTATCTCAATATTCCGGCAATTATATCAGCGGCAGAAATGACTGGATCGGTTGCTATCCACCCTGGATACGGTTTTCTATCAGAGAACGCTGATTTTGCCGAGCAGGTAGAAAGTTCAGGCTTCATCTTTATCGGCCCGCGCGCGGAAACCATTAAATTAATGGGCGATAAAATTTCCGCCATCAAAGTGATGAAACAGGCAGGCATATCCTGTATTCCTGGATCAGACGGTCAATGGGATGACGATATGGCAAAAAACCGCGCGATCGCCAACCGCATCGGTTATCCGTTGATTATCAAATCAGCCGGAGGCGGCGGTGGGCGCGGTATGTGCGTGGTACGCAGCGAAAACGAACTGGATACATCTATCCGTATAACTCGTGCAGAAGCGAAAGCTGCGTTTAACCATGATATGGTCTACCTGGAAAAGTACCTTGATAATCCGCGCCATATTGAAATCCAGATACTGGCAGATGGTAAAGGTAATGCCCTGTACCTGGCAGATCGCGATTGTTCCATGCAGCGCCGTCACCAGAAATTAGTTGAAGAAGCACCAGCGCCCGGTATTACCGATGCATTACGCCGATTTATCGGCGAGCGCTGCGCAAAAACCTGCGTGGAAATCGGTTATCGCGGTGCTGGAACTTTTGAATTTCTATACGAAAATGGTGAATTATTTTTCATTGAGATGAATACCCGTATTCAAGTAGAACACCCAGTTACTGAGATGATAACTGGCATAGACCTTATCAAAGAACAGCTGCGCATCGCTGCCGGACAGTCATTATCCCTACAACAGCAAGATATAACTGTGTCTGGCCACGCAGTAGAATGCCGTATCAACGCCGAAGATTCGACAAACTTTCTACCTAGTACGGGTAAAATTACCCGATTCCACGCGCCTGGCGGCTTGGGTGTACGCTGGGAATCGCATATCTATGCTGACTATTCTGTGCCACCATTCTACGACTCCATGATAGGAAAACTAATCTGTTTTGGTGAAAACCGTGACGTCGCCATCGCCCGCATGAAAATTGCGCTGTCGGAGCTAATTATCGATGGTATTAAAACCAACATTGATTTGCAGGTAAAAATAATGAATGACGAACATTTCCAGCAAGGTTGCACACATATACATTATTTTGAGCAGAAGTTCAGTGGTCAAACCTGAGCAAACGTTATGTTATGGTAATCTGATGATTAATAAATTAACTTATCATCTTTATCAGATGGTATCCTCTATTAATAGAAGTAGTAGATAATATCTGCGACAGTTTTTTACTTTAGTCCTGGTATTTTATAGTGCCAATAAACATTATTTCCGCTTGATTATGTTACATACACGCCATTTGTTTGCTAATACCAGGCACACTTCCTAAAAACTTAATTTTTTCAAAAGTGATGCAGCAGACATATCAGTGTCATAAATCAATCCCTCAAGGAGGCGTGGAAGCGCTGCTTTATTGCCATCACGCATTTAGCAACGATAGTGTTAATCTCATCCTCTTTTAGAGGACTAATTGGATCCTGTAAGATTAATCTGATAGCAAGACTTTTAAACCCTGCCTTGACGCTACTGTTGCGATATATGTCAAATAAAGTTACACCAAATAACTTATTTGCAAGCACTTTTCTACACTCTGCGAGAACATCGGCGGCGGCGACATCATTAGCTACCACTACTGCGATATCGCGTCGGTTAGCAGGAAAAGATGAAATATTCTGCGCCTTAGGTATTTTACATTTGGCAATATTCTTCCAGATAAGTTCAAATACGATTGTGCAGCTCATTAAATTAAGTTTTGACTCAAGCTCAGGATGAATCATCCCAAGTAATCCAATTACTTCATGTTTACGATAAATTGCAGCACTTTGCCCAGGATGTAGTGCGGGATGTCGTGTTGCCCTAAATTCAATATCGTTTAATGTTCCCGTCAGCTCCAGTATTGCCTCAATATCGCCCTTGGCATCGTAAAAATCAACCGGCTGGCACGACTGATCCCAATGTGCACTAAACTGCGGACCTGTGATTACTCCTGCCAATATCAGCTCCTGACGAATGCCCATGTCGGCTACATGATCAGGAACAAAGCGCAACCCACTTTCAAACAGTCTGATCCGCTTCTGCTGACGATTCTGATTATTTACCACCACACTAAGCAGGCCAGTCCATAACGACAAACGCATGGCGGACATATCTTGGGCCATTGGACGTGGTAGTACTAGTGGTTCCTGCTGCGGATGGAGCATTGACTGGCTTGTGGGGTTGACAAAACTATAAGTTATAGCTTCCTGATAACCGCGGTCTACTAGTAGTGTTTTAGCACGTAACAGCGGCAGCTCTGCTTCGCTATGATGCGGCATCAACAAGTTTGCTCGTACTGGAACCGAAGGGATTACATCGTAACCATAGATACGCACGATCTCTTCAATTAAATCTTCTTCTATAGCTATATCGAAACGCCAGCTAGGTGTCAGAACTTGCCAGTTCTCATCGCGGCGGCTGACCTGGAAGCCAAGACGGAGCAAGATATTGCTAACTTCCTCGTCCGGTATAACATATCCTATCAAACGGTCTAGGTTTTCCCGTTGCAGGTAAATGTTGGATGGTTGATCAAGTTCGGTTTCATAGGTAACCTCTATAACTGGTCCCGGATTACCTCCGCAAATTGAGATTAATAGCGCCGTTGCCCGCTCCATAGCGCGCGGTTGCAACGCCGGATCCACGCCGCGTTCGTATCGGTAGGAAGCATTGGTGTGTAGTCCGTAACTGCTAGCGCGACCAGTGATAGCCAAAGGATGAAAAAAAGCGCATTCTAGCACTACGTCGCGGGTGGTTGGTTTGATACTGGAGAAGGCACCGCCAACAATGCCGGCTATCGCTAGCACTTTGCTATAGTCAGCAATTACTAGCGTATCAGGTAACAGCTTGACTTCTCTACCATCAAGCAACGTAAGTGCCTCATCATGCCTAGCATGACGTACCACAATACCCCCAGAAATTCGATCTAGATCAAATGCATGCATGGGCTGTCCCAGTTCTAACTGTACATAGTTGGTAATATCAACTATGGTATTCACCGACTGCAGACCACTGCGGCGTAGTTTTTCTTTCATCCATAGTGGCGTTGAAGCATTGACGTTGATATTTTTCACCACTCTGCCCAAATAGCGTGGACAGGCGTTGTTCTGGTCAATGTGAATCGGCACAGCATCGACGATCAACGGAGACACCATCTCGATGACCGGCTGTACAAGTGGCATGCGGTTAAGCACCGCAACATCGCGAGCAATACCTAGCAAACAAAGACAATCGGCTCGATTCGGTGTGACGTTCATGCTGAAGATATTATCATTAAGCTGGAGATAGTTGCGGATATCCTGGCCGATAGGCGAATCTGCGGGCAGTTCAATAATGCCCATGCCATTAGTGCAGTTGGAAATACCTAATTCAGAACATGAGCACAACATTCCCTCAGAGAACGCACCGCGCCATTTTATAGCCTTAATCTTTAAGTTTCCTGGCAACACAGCGCCCGTTTTTGCCACCACTACCAGCAGATCAGCACGACAGTTGGGTGCACCGCAAACAACATCTAGCTGTCGATCGCAGCCGATATCAACTTTGGTTACCCACAATTTATTTGTATTAGGATGCGTTCGACATTCTACTACTTTGCCAACTACCACCCCAGTAAAACTGCTCGCAACAGGTTCTATACATTCTACTTCTAGTCCAGCCATGGTCATCTGCTCCGCTAACGCTGAGCTATCTATTGCTGGATTTACCAATTCACGCAGCCAAAGTTCACTGAATTTCATGTGGTTGTCCCGCTTTTAGTTGAATTGTTTTAGAAAACGCAGATCATTTTCGAAAAATGCACGTAAATCCATGACACCATAACGTAGCATTGTCAATCGCTCAATACCCATGCCAAAGGCAAAACCTGAATATATTTTGGGGTCAATGCCGACGTGTCGCTGAACATTAGGGTGTACCATCCCGCATCCCAACACTTCCAGCCAGCGGCCATTTTTACCCATAACGTCCACTTCAGCAGAAGGTTCGGTAAAAGGAAAAAAAGATGGACGGAACCTAACCTGCAGATCTTCTTCAAAAAAATTACGTATAAAATCATGCACTGTGCCCTTCAAGTTGGTGAAACTAATATTAGTATCAATAATAAGCCCCTCCATCTGATGAAACATAGGTGTATGGGTTTGGTCGTAATCCTTACGGTACACCCGTCCAGTGGCAATCATACGGATAGGAGGCTGCTGCGCTTTCATAGTGCGGATTTGAACGCTGGATGTCTGGGTACGCAATAAACGAGTAGCGTCAAACCAGAAAGTATCTTGATCGGCGCGCACTGGGTGATGCGCGGGAATATTTAGGGCATCGAAATTATGATAATCATCTTCTATTTCAGGACCGGTAGCGACCGAAAAACCAAGTCCATTGAAGAAATGCTCAATACGTGCTATAGTGCGCGATATGGGGTGCAAACCGCCATTTGCCATGCGTCTACCAGGTAGCGATACGTCTAACTGCTCGGCTGCTAGCCTATCCTTCAACGCTGATTTACTAAGTTTTGTTTTACGTTCTATCAGCGCTTGCTGCACGTCATACTTAGCTTGATTAAACACTACACCAGCCGCCGGCCGCTCACTTGGTGCTAGATCCTGTAGCATCTTCATTTTTTGGGTAAAAATACCTTTTTTGCCGAAATATTCAACGCGCACATGCTCTAAAGCATCCAGATCCTGGGACTTGGCGATGTCTAATGTAGCTTGTATAACCAACTCTGTGATGTTTTGCATGTTTTTTCAACCTCTATCTAGATGACTTAATATAAATATGAGCTCAGTCAACGTCTGTACTAGTACAGCGCGCTTGTGTTAGTTAATTAGTAATAAAAAAACCTCCACTTAGGGAGGCTATAGCTTGATTTTAGTTATTTGCATTTTTAAATACAGTAAGCGCAGATCAACGCATACCAAACAGATGGTAAAGCACATGTAACATTAGTAGCAAGCATTAATAGGCATGCAAAATTATAAACTTGTGGGTATCTATTCTGGATAGGTGAGGGAAAATATTGGCTCTTTAGTATTCAACCTGCTAAGGCACATTTTGCTTTATCTGTCAGAGCGGCAAATGCTGTTTTGTCAAATACTGCAATATCGGCCAAAATTTTACGGTCAATCTCTATAGAAGATCTTTTCAGACCATTGATAAGCTTGCTGTAAGAAATACCCTGCTGACGAGCAGTAGCGTTAATTCGCGCAATCCACAGTTTACGGAACTGACGTTTCTTTTGCCGGCGGTCACGGTAAGCATACTGGCCGGCTTTGATAACAGCCTGGAAGGCAACACGGTAAACACGCGAACGGGCGCCGTAGTAGCCATTCGATTGTTGTAATATTTTTTTATGACGTGCGTGTGCTACCACACCGCGTTTTACGCGAGCCATATATCTCTCTCCTATATTTGATTTTCATTCCAACCAGTAGTTGAAATACCGTTTACGCGTACGGCAAGCAACGCACAACCGAACCCAAATCATTTTGAGAAAGACTGGATTTCAGTCGAAGATGACGCTTATGCTTAGTTGATTTTTTGGTTAGTAGATGACGTAGGCCAGCATACTTACGCTGAAAACCTCCTGAAGCAGTTTTTTTAAAGCGTTTTGCGGCACCGCGTACAGTCTTTATTTTTGGCATTAATTCACCTCGGCAGGCTTATAATACTATTTCTTATGGGGTGCCAGCACCATGATTGCCTGGCGTCCTTCAATTTTGGACGGAAAAGATTCGACTACTGCCAGTTCACTTAGATCATCGCGAACGCGGTTCAGTAATTCGATGCCAATCTGCTGGTGCGCCATTTCACGTCCGCGAAATCTTATAGTTATTTTAGCTTTATCGCCTTCTTCCAGAAATCGAATCAAGTTACGTAGTTTGACCTGATAGTCGCCTTCATCTGTACCAGGACGAAATTTTATTTCTTTAATCTGGATAACTCTTTGTTTTTTCTTTTGTTCTTTGATTGATTTGCTTTTTTCATATAGGAACTTACCATAATCCATGATTCGGCAAACCGGAGGTTCGGCATTTGGACTAATTTCTACTAAATCAACACCTGTTTCATCTGCTTTTGCAAGCGCTTCCTTCAAGTAGACAACACCAATCTGCTTACCATCAATATCGGTAAGACGAACCTCTGCGGCGCTTATTTCTTGGTTAATGCGATGGGTGCGCGCTGATTGAACTAGTTTTCCGCCTTTAATACTTTATTCCTCCATATTATGAAGATTACGGCTACTGATTTCTTGCTGCAGCTTTACAATAAGCTTGTTAACGTCGATGCTACCAAGGTTTTTACCCCGGCGTGTACGCACAGTAACCTCACCTGTTTCCATCTCTTTATCTCCACAGACTAACATGTAAGGCACGCGACGCAAAGTATGTGTGCGAATTTTAAAGCCTATTTTTTCATTTCTCAAGTCTGCTTTTACCCTAATACCTGCTGTTGACAGTTTGTCCGTTAGGTTTTCGACATATACTGACTGATGATCGGTAATATTCATTGTAACAACCTGTGTCGGTGCCAGCCAGGTAGGGTAGCAACCAGCATATTCTTCTGTAAGAATGCCAATAAATCTTTCCATTGACCCTAAAATAGCGCGGTGAATCATAACCGGGACCAAACGTTCGTTATTTTCTCCAACATAAAAGGCGTTTAAACGACCTGGCATTGAAAAGTCTAGTTGTACTGTACCACATTGCCAGGCACGGTCCAGACAATCAAGAAGCACAAATTCAATTTTCGGACCATAAAAAGCTCCCTCACCTGGTTGGTATTCAAAGAGCATACCATTTTCCGTTAGCGTTGCGGCTAAATCCTGCTCAGCCCTGTTCCAAACTTCATCGCTACCAATATGATGTTCTGGTCTAGTGGACAGTTTGACAAAAATTTTTTCGAAACCAAAAGTAGCATATATGTCATACACCATTTTAATGCAATTATTTACTTCATTGTGTATTTGGTCTTCAGTACAGAAGATATGGGCGTCATCTTGGGTAAAGCCGCGCACACGCATTAAGCCGTGTAGCGAGCCGGATGGTTCATTGCGGTGACAACTACCGAATTCAGCTATGCGCATCGGTAGATCGCGATAAGACTTCAAACCCTGATTAAACATCTGCACATGTCCGGGACAATTCATCGGTTTGATACAATATTCACGATTTTCAGATGAAGTAGTAAACATATGAGAAGCATAATTTTCCCAATGGCCAGTATTTTCCCAAAGCATGCGGTCCATCATTAAGGGCCCTTTAACTTCCTGATATTGATAATCTTTCAGTTTCATCCGTAAAAACGCTTCTAGCTCACGGAATATAATCAAGCCATCGTTGTGCCAGAAGAGCATGCCAGGTGCTTCTTCCTGCATATGATAGAGGTCAAGCTGCTTACCTATCTTACGATGATCGCGCTTAGCAGCTTCTTCCAGCTGTTGCAAATAGGTATTAAGCTGTTTTTTATTTCCCCAGGCAGTACCGTAAATACGCTGCAGCATTTTGTTTTTGTGATTGCCGCGCCAGTAAGCACCTGAGGTTTTTTGCAAAGTGAAGTGGTGGCAGAAACTCATATTGGGAACGTGTGGACCGCGGCACATGTCCACATATTCTTCATGATGATACAGCACTGGCTGATCATTGCGGTTGATATTTTCGTCAAGTATAGCAACTTTATAATCCTCACCACGCGAAGTAAACTCATCACGGGCCTGTTGCCAGCTAACTTTTTCTTTGATGATACTATAATTTTTGTTTGCTAGTTCGTGCATATGTTTTTCTAGCAGATCGAGATCATCCTTGGTTAGGGTATGGTCTAGATCAACATCATAATAAAAACCTTTATCAATGACCATCCCGATTGCTATTTTGGTATTTGGCCATAATTGCTTTATGGCGTGCCCCAGTAAATGCGCGCAGGATTGGCGGATGATTTCCAATCCCGCCTCATCATTTGCAGTAATGATTGAGAGCTGGGCGTCGTGCTCAATAACATCAAAAGCATCTACCAATTCACCGTTAACTCTGCCGGCAATGCAAGCTTGAGCAAAGCTTGCACCACCTATATTACGTGCGATATCAAGTGGAGAAACAGGCTTTGTAAGCTGAAGTTTACTGCCATCAGCGAGAGTTATAACGGGCATAAGATTTTCCTGTAGTAGTTACACACGTAAACACCGATTAAATATTAACTTTAGCATTGTTAAGTTGCGTATTTTTGTTATGTTATTGAATAAGTGCACAAGCATATTTGCACAGGTGTACAAAAAAAACAGCTAAATCAATGTAATTCATACATGAATACATTCAATTTATTGAGAGTATTAAACAGAGTAATGTATACAAACAAATATGCACCTAGGTTAAGTTAATTGCTGCATCATTTAGGCGATGTTTATAATTTAATACCATGTATTATATTGTATGATACCTGTGACATTTAATAATAAAAAAGAAGTTTAATTTTAATTATGAAATTGCAGCGTAGCATAACGAATATAAAGCATAGCAATACTTCTTAAATTAAGACATTTGCACGGTGGCTGGCTTATTCAGAACTACTTATAAATAACTGGAGTGACACCATGGATACCTATGCCGTTTTTGGCAATCCTATTCACCACAGTCGTTCACCATACATTCATGCGCTTTTTGCTACTTTAACCGGTTTATCCCACCCTTATAAACGAGTTATGGCGCCGCTGGAAAGTTTTGAACACACGTTGTGGCATTTCTTTGAAGCAGGCGGTTTAGGAGCGAATATTACCCTACCGTTTAAAGAACGTGCCTTCTCTTTATGCGATAAATTAACCGAACGTGGGTTGTTGGCCGGAGCAGTAAATACTATCAAGAAACTACCAGATGGATCATACCTGGGGGATAACACTGACGGCATTGGCTTAGTAAGTGATTTAAAGCGTCTTCATATACTGCGTCAAGACAGTAGGGTGCTATTAATTGGTGCGGGCGGCGCAACGCGTGGTGTGATTCAGCCTTTGCTGGCTTATGGCTGCCAAATTGTACTTACCAACCGTACTTTTTCCCGTGCGCAGAAACTGGTAGATTTTTACCACAGCGATATTAGTGCGCTACCGCTGGAACAACTCAGAACGCCTGATTACGATCTAATTATTAATGCAACATCGACTGGTGTACAGGGTAACATCCCAATACTGCCTGTGTCGGTTATTACACCAGTAGTTTGCTGTTACGATATGTTTTATCAACCAGGTGGCGATACGCCTTTTATCACCTGGTGTCGACGGCACGGTGCGCTCATCTGCGCCGATGGGCTTGGTATGCTGGTGGGCCAAGCCGCCTCAGCATTTTTACTGTGGCATGGCGTATTGCCACCAATTTTGCCGGTGCTAAAAATCCTGCGCGCGGAGCTATAATGCGCTCTATGAATGTCTCTGCTGATAAATGTTCAAAATTTGACGCAGTTGTAGTAAACAACTGTAGTAAAAGGTGATACCATACAAGTATTGCGGTGAGTGGCGCAGTCTGGTAGCGCAATACGTTCGGGACGTATTGGTCGGAGGTTCAAATCCTCTCTCACCGACCAATGGTTTAGTAACAGCCAGGTGCCGATCTTCTTAATTCACTTACTTAATAGTAAGAGTGTTTGCCGTGATGGTGCTCCGTTGAATCCCGTACTCCCTTAAGCTCAGGAAATCTTTCTAGCAGCTTTTTCTCAATCAATGTTTTAAGTGTGTAGTCCACCATAGAACAACCGTTACAGCCACCGCTGAAATGAAGAATAGCAAACATATCATTAGTTATTCCTATGAGTTTTACTTGACCACCATGGCTTGCCAACTGCGGATTAATCTGCGATAGTAATAAAAATTCCACACGTTCAATCAGCGGAGCATCGTCGCTCACTTGGTGCATTTTAACGTTTGGTGCTTTCAGCGTAAGCTTCGAACCAAGTTTATCTGTGACGAAATTAATTTCTGCATCCTGCAAGTAAGGCGCGGATATATTATCAATATAGGCAGATATTGTATCGAACTTTAGCTCAGTATCAGTGGCATCTATCGTGTTTGGTAAGCAATACGAAACACCACATTCTGCATTAGGTGTACCAGGATTAATAACAAATACACGAATCTGTGTACCCGGTTCTTGAGTTGATAATAATTTAGCAAAATGCTCTTGAGCAGCATTAGTAATCCTAATCATAATATTTTCTCAATCAATAGAAAATAACTAAACATTATATAATATTTCACTATAACAGCGCTGTTTAAGCATGATAAAATTGTTACTAGCATCATCCATTTGCTGAACAAACAGATAAAATTAGCACAAAAAGAAATTTTATAGCGGGCACATAACACTACACTATATTCTATATTAGAGTAGGAGGGTATACGTAATAACACTTTAATAAGTAACGTTAACCATCAACGTTAGTATCAACTAACGCCTGACCCAGGGTAAACTCAATACTCTCAATTTTTGCCATAACTGTTTGGTACTAGAAAAAAGCTGGTAATTGACACTAGTGCCAAAACAACGTAGTACAAAAAACCAACTTCAGATTGGCAGCAGCGCTACAAAGCTAAAATTCGCTCTCCAGCAAACAGTTAAGTCAAGAACTAACCGAAAAATTATCAGTAATAAATTCTACTTAGTTAGATAGACGACAATATTTTCTGTAATCACCAATGAAACTGTTTACGAAAATGGTTAAGACATCAACAATAATTTTAATCAGTAGGATCAAAAACAATCACCAGCCGGCAACAGAATATTAGTTAGTAATCATTCAATTATTAATGTTTTCTGCATTTACAGCTTATTAATGGCTTTACCTCAATATTTACCTGCTAGTATTAGATGTCCTGAAGTTACCTGATGATTATGCGGTGAAAAGTGATCAGTGATTAATGAGGAAATTAACGTTGCTATTATTAGCATTGCTTAGCTGGCTACAATATGCTTTGTGGTTAGGTAAAAACGGCATGCACGATTTCGGACTAATCAAGAATGATATTGTGATTAAAAAAAGTAACAACGCGCAATTAATAGTCCGTAACGATCATTTATTATCCAAACTTAACCAGTTTAACAATTGTTAAACTGGTTAAGAAATATTACGTAATGATGTTGATATTATTAACCCTGGTAGCAATGGTTAATAAAACAGAACTGGGCGTATCTGTACGCACTATTACAACACGCGCCTGGTCAGCACAAATTACCCCCCTATGCTAGGATGCTTGGCTAGCTAATATGGAGTGTAAACCTAAAATAGCTACATCTAATGGTAAATTAGATGTAGCTAGCAACAATGGAAATCACTTCTCACTCAGTAGTGATCAATCGTCTGTATCAGTATATTCCTCTACTACATCCATATGTGGTTTACCTCCCGACAGAGTATGAAAACGCTTGGGCCGGCGCGTATACTCGACATATTTGAACCAAACCTTCTCATGTTCATTAGAAGGGACTAATTGACCGTGGCACATGGCAACAAATTGCCGTTCAACGTCGGTTACAGGTTCCCGTTTGCCGCTGTCAAGATCATTATAGGCATGGCCAAAATGCTCCAATAATTGCGCCTCACGAATAGTAAAATGACCATGACGAGAGAAGCCATGAGGATAATTTTTGTTATCAAAATAACGAGTAGAAGTAAAAAAGTTGTTAACCATCTTACATGATCTCCTATCTTTAGAATAAAACTATGCTATGTATGTATGGTATGGAGTATTAGGCTTGAATGTGTGTTAAACGCAATATTATCATTAATATAATTATTTTTGGGAGCACGCTACGCCGTTAAAAGGTAATTTTTTTCCCAACTTAACCATAATATTAGCCTAATCGCGGTAGGGGAACAGCTGTTGCCCTACACATAATTGATGATTATCTGGCTAGTAGATCACCAAATTATAATTTGAAGGCGAATAACAGGTATGTTTGGCTGCCGAACAGCCATTGATATAGTCTTAGCTTAGTAACTTACGATACGACAGGCTAACAGCGTATAAACAAGAACATAGCCAGGTTTAACATCTAGCTAGTTACTAATAATTACCATTTAAATAATGTGGTTTTGTCTGAAACTAGCAGCTATTAATGTTAAAAAAATAGATGATTGCAAGAACAAGCAATAAGAGTGATTGACAGTTATGTTATTAATAATGATTTTAAATATCATCAAGATGAACGATATTAGCAGTAAATTATTATGCCCAATACACTATTTATTACCTACGCGCTTTATCTATATCATGAATTAGCATCAATTCTACTGCTTTAGCTTAGCCCAATGAAATGGGCTAAGCTAAAGCTTGTATTTTTTTTCTGTCGTCAAGTTTCAATTGCCAGCCGCATTTTCTTCATAGCATTTTTTTCAAGCTGCCGAACACGCTCAGCTGAAACCCCGTAACGATTGGCTAGCTCCTGTAGTGTGCTTTTGTTGTCATCATCTAGCCAACGCGCACGTATAATGTCCTGGCTGCGCTCATCGAGACTTTCTAGCACTGTGCTTAACCTGTCGGTAGCATGATCGTCCCAGTTGTTCTCTTCTATGCGATCGACGAAATTAGATGCTTTATCTTGCAGGTAAAGCATAGGTATCATCGACTGCCCTGCTTGTATATCATCTTCCGGCGTGGGATCAAACGTGATATCCTGCGCTGCCATGCGGGACTCCATTTCGCGTACATCCTTGCTGGTTACACCCAACTCTTTAGCGACGATTTCTACTTCTTGTTGGTTAAACCAGCCTAAACGTTGCTTAGTTTTACGCAAGTTAAAGAACAACTTGCGCTGCGCTTTAGTAGTCGCTACTTTTACAATACGCCAGTTACGTAGCACATATTCGTGAATTTCTGCCTTGATCCAGTGGACCGCAAATGACACTAACCGCACTCCCACTCCAGGGTTAAAACGGCGTACAGCTTTCATTAGTCCTATATTGCCTTCCTGAATTAGGTCAGCCTGGGGTAGACCATAACCTGAATAGTTACGCGCAATATGAACAACAAAGCGCAAATGAGACAGAATCAGCTGCTTGGCTGCTTCTAAATCTCCTTGATAATGCAGACGTTCAGCTAAAACCTTTTCTTCTTCAGCCGTCAGTATCTGGTAGGTATTTGTAATCCTAACATAGGCTTCCAAACTGCCCTGGGGAATATAAGCTAACACTTGAATATCTTTGATCATTTATGACCTCGCATTAGCACCTTGGATGCCGGTTAAAGGTAAACCTGTGACAGATGATGAGATTAACATTAATCTAACAGCAATAATGAATGAATGCTGCCATTCTGTTAGATAATTTAGAACAAAAGATAGAGATCATATTCCAATACCAATCAATATTGGGATCATAACAAGATCAATAAAATGTCCACTGTCAACCTAAATAACTTTTAGGATCTGCCAAGCTAGATAACATCACGTGATTAAGCCTCAATCCATATTGCATACCTTGATCATAATCAGTATACCTATCATAGTAGAGATCTGACTAACTAGGTAGGTCTATGCATAGTTACATTTCCATCTAATACTGTTATTGAGCTTCCTATACAAGAAAAACAAAAAAAATAGTTTTAACCCATTATCAAGAAAGCCAAGCGCTAGATAGGACTCTGGCCATGTTTATGTTACATATATACAATAGTATTTATTATTACTGCGGAATAGCCATTAACATCTTTCGGCAGGATAGAAGTAAAATACTTTGCAGCATCTTATTTTGCTTCTACTAAAATCAGTTGTGCTTAGTTAACAGTCTAATCATTATTATTTTTTTAAGACATACGGGGTAAAAGTGCATCAATAAAATCCTTCGCTTTAAATGGACGTAAATCATCAATAGCTTCACCTAAGCCTATATATCTAATAGGGATGCCAAATTTTTCAGCAACTGCAAAAATTACCCCACCTTTCGCGGTACCATCTAATTTGGTTAGTGTGATACCAGTAACTCCAACTGCTTCATTGAATAACTTGACTTGGTTAACAGTATTTTGCCCGGTGTTAGCGTCGATAATTAGCATCACCTCATGGGGAGTATCAACATCAAGCTTTTTCATTACACGAACGATTTTCTGTAGTTCGTCCATTAAGTGCGTTTTATTCTGTATACGTCCCGCAGTATCTGCTATTAGTACATCAATACAGCGTGCTTTTGCAGTTTTAACAGCATCAAAGATGACTGATGCGGAGTCAGCGCCAGTTTGTTGCGCCACTACCGGGATATGATTACGTGCTCCCCATGCCTGAAGCTGTTCCACTGCTGCCGCCCGAAATGTATCTCCCGCTGCTAGTATGATGCTCTTGCCTTCTGCCTGATATTGATAAGCGATTTTACCGATAGTAGTTGTTTTCCCAACGCCGTTAACTCCTACCATAAGAATAACGAACGGGTTTTTACCAGTTATATTTAGTGGCTGCTCGACGTGAGCAAGTATGTCTGCCATATTTAAGCGTAATTGGCTGTATAGAGCCTTGGTGTCATTTAGCAGCCGCGTGGCGTTGGCATTCAAACCATCAATTAGTTTTTGCGTAGTCTCAACTCCAACATCGGCAACGAGTAATTGTTCTTCTAATAGTTCGAAAAAAGCATCATCAATTTTTTTGTTGTGGAACAATCGAATCAATCCAGAGCCTAGATTCAGGCGGGTATTTATTAAACTTTTTTTCAATCTAGCAAATAATCCAACGCCCCTAGAAACAGTTGGTACACCGTCTTCTGCTGGCCACGGAATCTTGTTTTCATGCTGTAAGCTAGTTTTCGGAATTTCAGATAAAGTGGCATCATTTGTGCTAGTTGTATCTGTATCTTGTTTTGCTTCTGGTTCTCTATCAGCGGCTTGATAGTTCAAGCCAAACCATTGAACTAACATGCTGTTTTTCTTTGTTGCCATTGGCAATACTACTCCTGATCTAAAATTGATGTAGGGTAAATAATTTATTAGTTATTAGATAATAATCGCCAGTTTACACTTGACCCTAGTGGAACAATACCAAAAATTAAGCATTTGTTATTTATTCATTACTATTATTTGTTATTAGTACTAGTCATCGTACTAATAACATAGGTGTCAAATAATATTTGACGAGCATTAAATAAAACCGTCATTCAAGAATAATATTAAAACTAGTATAGTAGTTACAGCAACTTCATCGTGCCATCAGTGAGTAGAAAAAAACTTCAAACGTTAAACATGAAATTCATTACGTCGCCATCATTAACCACATAATGTTTACCTTCAGAGCGAATTTTACCGGCTTCTTTGGCGCCAAGCTCTCCTTTATAGAAAAGAAAATCTTCAAAAGAAATAGTCTGCGCTCGAATAAAGCCTTTTCTAAAATCATTATGAATTTTACCGGATGCCTGTAGTGCGGTAGTGCCTACCGAGATGGTCCAGGCGC